>JBFGBS010000142.1:0-5979 GCA_041567475.1 Arthrobacter sp. | reverse complement strand
TTGATGGCCGATGACCTGCAGACGATCTACCAGGAACTCGAGGAACGGGTGGAGAGCCGCACGGCCATGCTGCGTGCGGCACAGGTTGAGCTTGAGCGGGTTGCCTTGACCGATCCACTGACCCAACTGGCCAACCGGACCGCGCTGAACACGGTCCTGGGCCATGAACTCAGCGAGTCAGCCCGGGGCGAGATGCCCCCTGCCCTCCTGCTCCTCGACCTTGATTCCTTCAAGGGCATCAACGACTCCCTAGGACACAGCGCCGGGGACGATGTGCTGCGGCTGATCGCCCAACGGCTGCAGGTGGCCGTCCGCGAGACTGATACCGTCGCACGGCTCGGCGGTGACGAGTTCGCGGTCCTGCTGCCCAAAACCAACCTCGTCCGCGCCCGCCGGGTGGCCAACCGGATCCTCAAGGCGCTGGGCGAAAGCCTGGAAGTCGGAGCGCTCAGGATCACGTGCGGCGCCAGCATCGGCCTGCGGGTCGCGGATCCCGGACAGTCCGTTGAGGACCTTGTGATGGAAGCCGACACGGCCATGTACGCCGCCAAGGCCCAGCCGCACGGCAGCATCAAAGTCTTCGAACCGGCGCTGCTGTATGCGCGCCAACTGCAGAGCGTCCTCGTGGCGGAACTGCGCGAAGCCATCCGGGACGACCAGCTGGTCCTGCACTACCAGCCCATCATCGAACTGGCCACCGGCCGGATTGAAGGCGTCGAGGCGCTCGTGCGGTGGAACCACCCCGGGCGCGGCCTCCTGTATCCGGACCAGTTCATCCAGTTGGCCGAAGACACCGGCATGATTCTCGACCTGGGCCACTGGGTGCTGCGGCATGCAGTGAGCCAGCTGAAGAGCTGGCAAGACGCGGGGCAGGTCGACAGCACCTTCAACGTCCGCGTAAACATCTCCTCGACCGAGCTGCAGAACCTGGAACTCATCGAGCACGTCCGGGACATCCTGCGGGAGACTGGCGTTGACGCGGCCAACCTGATCATCGAACTAACGGAATCGATGGCGGTCACCGGCGGAGACCTGGACCAATACTCGATGACCGGCCTCCGGCGCCTCGGCATCCAGCTCGAGATAGACGATTTCGGCACCGGCTATTCCTCCATCAGCTACCTGCGCACGCTGCCAGTGAATGTCGTGAAGATCGACCGCAGCCTCATCAGCGACCTCGGCACCGATGAAAAAGACAACAAGTTCGTCGAAGCCGTGCTGCACCTGATCCACGCCTGCGGCCTCAAGGCACTGGCCGAAGGGATCGAAACCGCGGAGCAGGCGGAAATCCTGACCCGGATGGGCTGTACCAGCGGGCAGGGGTACTACTTCGGCCGGCCTTCGCCCCCGGAGGCCGTGGCGGCCATGGTCGGCAACGGTCCGATCGGCCGATGAGCGGGTCCGGCGCCTGAGGGCAGCTGCTGCTGTGTAACCGGGGACGGCGGCCCGGAGCCGGCCGCCGCCCCGCCGGAAACGACGACGGCGGGCACCGAAATTCGGTACCCGCCGCGCGTTGCGTCCGAGGAAATTACTTCTTCGAGGTGGAGTTCGGCCACCAGCCGACGGCTACGGAGCTCTTACCGGAGTTGTCGCTGCTCGCGGAGATGGCAGCGGAGGTGGAGAGCCCGGCGACGGCAAGGGCGCCGGCGACGAGGAGGGTGGCTAGGGTCTTCTTCATGGGTGACTCCTGAGATTCGGGGGGCTGGTGTGACACATGTGCAAAGTCAGTATATGCGCTGCTCAGGCGCCTTTTAAGGAGTTTTGACCGGAACGTGGGATAATTGCGGCGACTGCGGCAACCTTCGCGGAACCCTGACCGGATCTTTCTTGTGGATCCGCTCAGTTTGCACCGACCAACCACCTGATATTTGAGGTATGCAGCAATGCCAGTTTCGCCGCTCTACGTCGCCGCCGAACTGGCTGCGCGTCAGCGCTGGGCCAACCATGAGTTCGGCGAGGCCGCGGCCCAGGCCCGGGCTGCGGCGGACATCGCCCTGCGGGAGGGCGACGGCGACTCGTGGCGTAACATGACCGTCCTCCAGGCCGAAAGCCTGCTGGCGGCGGGCCAATTCGAGGAGTGCGCCGGCGTCGTCCGCGAACTTCTTGGCGGGTCCGGCATCCCGGCGCCGCGGCTGCGGGCCCAGGCGCATATCCTGATGGCGAAAGCGCTGCAGGGTTCCGGGCTGCTTGACGAGGCGGCGGATGAGGCCAGGGCCGCCGCGGAGCTCACGAAGGATGAGGACGACGTCGAGTTCAACGTCATGGCCCGGCAGGCGCTGATCGGCGTCCTGGCGGACAGCGGCCAGCTTGAACAGGCCTGGACCGAAAGCCTGGTCCTCGCCGATACGATTTCGGACGAAGTCGACGACCAATTGGTCGGAAAGGCCTACTGGGTCATTGGCAACGTGGCGTTTCTGTGCAACAAAGTCGCCGACGGCCTCGAATACCACGATCTCGCCGCCTCCACTTTCTCTCCGTCCCGCAACCTCGGGATCTGGGCGAGGTTCAATACGGCCTCCGCCGCGATGCGGCTGGCGGCCGATATCGCCGACGCCGATACGCTCCGCTGCATTGACCGGGCCGAGCTCGCCATCGATGTGATTGGCGGATCTGACGAGGACCGGACGCTGCTCAAGCTCAACCGGGGACACTGGAACTTCCTGGCCGGGGACCCGGCAGCGGCCATTGCCGTCCTCGAGGACATCATCCGGCCGGGCCAGGACAACACCCCGCCGCAGATCCTCGGCGAGGCCTGCCTGCTGCTGGGGCGTGCCCACGCAGCGGTGGGCAACCGCCTAGCGGCGCGCGAGCACCTGCTGCAGGCCGTCGAGCATTTCGAAGCCTCCGGAGCGCCGCAGCGGGCCGATCAGGCTCAGGGGTTCCTCGCGGCCTTGGACTGAGACCGGCCGATCCATACAGCCGCGCCGCCGGCCAGCAGGCTCAGCACCAGCAGCACCCAGCCCGCCACCGTGAGTCCCGAGGCCAGGGCAACCTGTGCGGGGTCGAGCGCCCCGGCACTCATCATGGTGTCGATTGCGGCATTTGCCCACAGCCGGACCGCGGCGAACAGCAGCGGCAGCGCCCACAATGCCCAGCGGAGCGTTTTCCGGGCGACGCTGGTTCCGATCAGCAACAACCAGCTGAAGCCGAAGATCAGCGGGAAGAGCGTGCCGGCCGTCTTGTGGACGTAGCCGAGCTGGCCGACAGCGTCCTGGTTCATGGCCCCACGCAACTGCTCCACGTAGTCCCGGTCAAAGCCGCCGACCAGCGAATCCGGCATGGCCAGGCCGCCGGAGAGCTGGGTAAGCTGCTCCAGGGTCAGCAGGTGCAAGTACCAGAACAGGAAGAGGCTGACCACGGCACCGGCCACCACAATCAGATTGCTGTTGCTCTTCGCTTTTTCGGGCGACCGGCTGGTGCTGGGGTTGATTACCGACGGCAGCTGGTGTTGGGGAACAACCGCCTTGTCGCCGTGCTTCTTGATCCGTTGTGCGGGTGTCTTAGCCATAGGTCTATTATCGTCGACGTTCCCACCCGGGGCGTCGGGTGGGCCGGTCAGCTGCCGACATAGGCCGCAAGGTGTTCGCCCGTGAGGGTGGAGCGGGCGGCGGCAATGTCCGCGGGAATGCCCTCGAAGACGACCCGGCCGCCGTCGTGCCCGGCCCCGGGGCCGAGGTCGATGATCCAGTCCGCATGCGCCATGACCGCCTGGTGGTGCTCGATCACGATCACCGACTTGCCCGAGTCGACCAACCGGTCGAGCAGGCCAAGCAGCTGCTCGACGTCGGCCAGGTGCAGGCCGGTGGTGGGCTCATCGAGGACGTGAATCTCGCCCTTCTCGGCCATCTGGGTGGCCAGCTTGAGCCGCTGGCGTTCGCCGCCGGAGAGGGTGCTGAGCGGCTGGCCGAGGGTGAGGTACCCGAGGCCGACGTCGGCGAGCCGGCCGAGGATCTTGTGCGCGGCGGGAGTACGCGCCGCCCCGTCGCCGAAGAAGTCCCCGGCCTCAGCCACTGACATCGCCAGCACATCCGCGATGTTCCGGCCGCCGAGCCTGTACTCGAGCACCGCCGCCTGGAAACGCTTCCCCTCGCAGTCCTCACAGACGGACTCGACGGTAGCCATGACGCCGAGCTCGGTGAAGATCACACCGGCGCCGTTGCAGGTGGGGCAGGCGCCCTCGGAGTTCGAGCTGAACAGCGCAGGTTTCACGCCGCTGGCTTTCGCGAAGGCCTTGCGGACCGGCTCGAGCAGCCCGGTGTAGGTCGCAGGATTGCTGCGCCGGGAGCCCTTGATGGCGCCCTGGTCGATCACCACCACCCCGTCCCGGCCGGCAACCGAGCCCTGAATCAGCGAACTCTTCCCGGAACCGGCGACCCCGGTAAGGACACAGAACACGCCAAGCGGGATGTCGACGTCGACGTCCCGGAGATTGTGCGTGGCCGCGCCGCGGACCTCCAGCGCACCGTGCGAGGACCGCACCGATTCCTTGAGGCGGGCACGGTCGTCGAAGTGCCGCCCGGTGCGGGTGTCGCTGGTCCGCAGCCCCTCGACGGTGCCTTCGAAACAAACGGTGCCGCCGCCGGTGCCGGCGCCGGGGCCGAGATCGATGACATGGTCGGCGATGGCGATCGTCTCGGGCTTGTGCTCGACGACGAGCACGGTGTTGCCCTTGTCCCGTAACTGCAGCAGCAGCCGGTTCATCCGCTCAATGTCGTGCGGGTGCAGGCCGATCGTGGGTTCGTCGAAGACGTAGGTGACGTCTGTAAGGGACGAGCCGAGGTGCCGGATCATCTTGGTCCGCTGGGCCTCGCCGCCGGAGAGCGAGCCCGCCGGCCGGTCCAGTGAGAGGTAGCCCAACCCGATCTCCGTAAACGCATCGAGGAGGTGCCGGAGTCCGGCGAGCAGCGGAGCCACCGACGGTTCGTCGAGCTCGCGGACCCAGCCGGCGAGGTCGCTGATCTGCATCGCGCACACCTCGGCGATGTTCCTGCCCTTGATCCGGGCGGAGCGGGCCTCCTTGCTGAGCCGGGTGCCGTCGCACTCGGGACAGGCCTGGAACGTGATGGCGCGTTCCACGAAAGCCCGGATGTGGGGCTGCATGGAGTCGATGTCCTTGGCGAGCATCGACTTCTGGATCTTGGGGATCACGCCCTCGAAGGTGAGGTTGATGCCCTCGACTTTGATCTTGGTCGGTTCCTTGTACAGGAGGTCGTCCAGTTCCTTCTTGCTGAACTTGGCGATCGGCTTGTCCATGTTGAACCCGGCGCCGCTGAAGATGCGGCCGTACCAGCCGTCCATGCTGTAGCCGGGGATCGTGAGCGCGCCCTCGCCGAGCGACTTGCTGTCGTCGTACAGCGCCGTGAGGTCGAAGTCGGACACCGACCCCACCCCCTCGCAGCGCGGACACATGCCGCCCAGGTAAACCACGTCCCGCACCACGTTCTTCTCGATCCGGCCGCCCTTTTCCGTGCTCATCACCCCGCTCGCCTTCCGCGTCGGGACATTGAAGGAAAATGCCGTGGGGGGTCCCACATGCGGCTGCCCGAGCCGGCTGAAGAGGATGCGCAGCATCGCGTTGGCGTCGGTGGCGGTGCCGACGGTAGAGCGGGGGTTGGAGCCCATCCGCTCCTGGTCGACGAGGATCGCCGTCGTCAGCCCATCGAGCGCATCGACGTCGGGCCGCGCCAGGGTGGGCATAAAGCCCTGCACGAAGGCGCTGTACGTTTCGTTGATGAGCCGCTGCGACTCCGCGGCAATCGTGCCGAACACGAGGGAACTCTTGCCCGATCCGGAGACGCCCGTAAACACCGTCAGCCGGCGCTTCGGGATCTCGATGCTGACATCCTTGAGGTTGTTCACGCGTGCGCCCTGAACCCGGATCCGGTCATGGCTGTCGGCTGCGTGCAGGCCGGAGGACTGCGGCTCCGGATCCGTGGCGATACTCATCGTGTCTCCCTCTCTTGGGCGGGGCATCGGGGC
>JBFGBS010000141.1:0-5992 GCA_041567475.1 Arthrobacter sp. | reverse complement strand
GGCTCCGGCCCGGAACGATCCGTTCCGGGCCGGAGCCGTCTGCTGTTCGGGCCGGGCGTGCGAGCCGCCGGGCGCCTACTCGTAGACGTGCGGTGCGAGGGTGCCCACGAAGTCCAGGTTGCGGTACTTTTCGGCGTAGTCCAGGCCGTAGCCGACCACGAATTCGTTGGGGATGTCGTACCCGACGTACTTCACGTCGATCTGGACCTTCAGGGCCGTGGGCTTGCGGAAGGCGGTGCAGATCTCCACCGACGCCGTGCCGCGCGATTCCAGGTTGGTCTTGAGCCAGGACAGCGTCAGTCCGGAGTCGATGATGTCCTCGACGATCAGGACGTCTTTGCCCATCAGGTCGGTGTCGAGGTCCTTGAGGATGCGGACCACGCCGGAGGACTGGGTGCCGGAGCCGTAAGAGGAAACCGCCATCCAATCCATCGAAACGTGGCTGTGAAGCGCGCGGGCGAGGTCTGCCATGACCATAACAGCGCCCTTGAGGACGCCGACGATCAGCAGATCGCGGCCTTCGTAGTCCTTGTCGATCTGTGCCGCGAGTTCGGTGATCCGCTGCTGGATCTGTTCCTTGGTGTAGAGAACGTGTTTTAGGTCTGCCTGGACGTCGTTTGAATCCACCAATGGCTCCTGTGTCGATGCGGGGTGCGACTAATTGCGGGGCGGCTTTTGAGGCCGGAATACAAGTTTCCCACAGCCCGCGCCTTCGCGCTGAACCCCGGCACCGGCGGCGGCCGCTCCGGCCTGCAGCTGGGCGAGCGAGAGCCGGTAGACGCTCACGCCGCCCGGGAGTTCCACCGGCCCGGCCGAGCCTTCCCGGCGCAGCAGCGCCTCCGCCGCGAGCAGCCGCCGGTAGCTCGGTTGCTGGCCTCCGACGGCGGCAGCGGCCTTCGCGATGACCCGGAACCGCAGCGCGGGCGCCAGTTCCCGCAGCGCGTTTTCCGGGAGGCTGATTTCGGCCCCCGAGCGCTCCTGGAGCCCGGCGAAGGCGTCGTCCGCGAGGACGTCGAGGTAGTCGGCGTCGTGCTGGAGGATTGCCGCGGTCCGGGCCAGGGATTCGGCGACGCCGGGACCGAGCTTTTCCTCGAGCAGCGGCAGCACCTCGGTCCGGGTCCGCGAGCGCGCGTAGGCAGGATCGGTGTTGGACGGGTCATGCCAGGGATCCAGTCCCTCCTCGGCGCAAATGGCCAGGGTGTCGGCCCGGCGCAGGCCCAGGAACGGCCGGAGCAGCCGCCCGCGCGCCGGCCGCATGCCGGCAAGGGACCTCGTGCCGGAGCCGCGGGCGAGGCCGAGCAGCACCTGTTCGGCCTGGTCATCGAGGGTGTGTCCGAGCAGGATCGCACCGGCCCCGGCTTCCTCGGCCGCGGCATACAGCGCAGCGTGGCGGGCCTCCCGCGCCGCGGCCTCGGGGCCGACCCCGATGGTCGCTACCTCCACGGCCCGCACCGTGACCGGCGAGAGTCCCAGCTCCGTGAGTTTTTCGGCCGTGGCGGACGCGACGGCGGCCGAACCCGGCTGCAGCTGGTGGTCGACAACGACCGCGCCGACGGACACGGGCTGCCCGTCCACGTGGCCGCGGCGGGCGAAGTAGCCGGCGGCGGCGGCGAGGGCGAGCGAGTCCGGCCCGCCGCTGCAGGCGACCAGGACCCGGGCCGGGTAGCCCGCGTCGGCGAGCGCGTCGCCGAGCATCTTCCGTGCTGTGCCGACGACGGGCAGCAGACGGCCGGGCCGGCGTCGTCCTTGCGGGGCCGCGGGTGTCCCTGCGGGGGCGGAGGCGGGGCGGGGGCCGGACACGGTGATTACAGCCCCATCCGTTCACGCCAGAGCTTCGGGTCGTGGATCTCAGCTTCGGTGGGCAGGTGGTCGGCGGATTCCCAGACCCGGTTGAAGCCGTGCATGCCGGCGGCCGCCACCACTTCACGGACAAACTTCGAGCCGTCAGCGTATTGGCGCATCTTGGCATCGAGGCCCAGCAGGTTGCGGATGAACTTCTCGATCAGGCCACGGTCCGCGCCGCGGTCGTTGAAGCGCTGCCGGATGGTTTTTACGGACGGGACAATGCTGGCGTCGACGGCGTCCATCACCACGTTGGCGTGGCCCTCGAGCAGGCTCATCAACGCGGTCAGGCGGGAGAGCGCGGCTTTTTCCTCCGGGTCCTGCAGCAGGTCCAGGATGGCGCCGCGGCCCGGGGCCGTCCCCGACGCAGTGCGGTCCTTGAGCGACTTCGCCGCGGCCGACGCCCGTTCCATCAGGGAATCGACGTTGCCCAGCAGGTGGCCGCTGAGGTTTTCGATTTCGTCCAGCATGTGGTGCCGCAGCCAGGGCGCGGCGGCGAACTGCACCCGGTGGGTCTGCTCGTGCAGGCATACCCAGAGCCGGAAGTCCGCGGGTTCAACGTTGAGTTCGCGTTCGACGGCGATGATGTTGGGGGCGACGAGCAGGAGCCGCCCGCCTGCGGGTGCCGCGGAGTTCTCGGCGAGCGCCGAGAAGGGATCATATTGGCCGAGGACTTTGCTGGAGAGGAAGGCCAGGATCGCGCCGAGCTGGCTGCCGGTGATGGCGCCGCCGACGCTGGCGGCGCCGGGGGTGATGGTGGCCCGGCGGTCTTCGAGCATCTTTTCGATCGCCGGCTTGAGCATCACGGCGAAACTCTGGGTGTTGGCCTTGGCCCAGGAGGCCCGGTCCACCACCAGGACCGAGGAATCGCGAAGATCCCGGGCGGCTTCGAGTCCCGTGATCTCGTGGACGTGCTGCACGGAGATCTCCGCCATCTGGCGCAGGTTTTCCACGGCGGCGCCGATTTCGGCCGAGCCGAGGATCGGCCCTGCGGGTGCCAGGCGGGCGGCCGTGGAAGCGGCAAGCTCCCAGTTGATCAGGGCCGGGGCTGATGTCTCGCTCGCAGAGGACTCCATAGGCTCCATCAGATCACAGGGTCCCGTCGCTCCGCCTTAAGTTCACCGCCCGGCGAACAGGCGAACCTGCGAACAGGCGGATCGTCGGGTCACCGGCACCCGCAGCGGGCCAGGACGGCTGCGGAACGGTCCAGGGCCGGTTTGTTGTCCACGCCCGGGCTGAGGTCATTGCCGAGAAAGGCGAACACCAGCAACCGGCCGTCCGCGTCGACGACGTAGCCGCTCAGGGCGCTGACCGTGTTCAACGTGCCCGTCTTGGCACGCACGAGCCCGGCGCCGGGGGCGGTGCCCCCGTCCCGGAACCGTTCGCCGAGGGTCCCGGTCAGGGCCGCCACCGGGAATCCCGGCAGGGCCGCGCGCAGCGTCGCCTCCTCGCCTGAAGTGATGGCCCGGACCATGTCTGCGAGCTGCCGGGCCGAGACCCGGTTGGTCAGCGCCAGGCCGGAAACGTCCGCGGCGCGGAGGGTATCCGTCGGAATCCCCAAACCTGCGGTCTGCTCGAGCACGGCCGCGACGGCGCCGTCGTTGCTGCCCGGTTTGCCGCTTGCGAGCGCCGTCATCCGGCCGATCGCCTCGGCGAGGTAGTTGTCCGAGGTCTCCAGCAGCCGCTCCACTTGCTGGCCGACGGTCGCGGACTGGACCTCGGCCAGGACCCGCGCCGCGGGGCCGGGGTTCAGCCCGGCGCCCGGGGATCGCAGGACGCCGGGGGCCACGGTCAGTCCGGAGTCCGGGACGGCTGCCGCCGCGGCGCTGAGCTGGCCGGCGAAGGACTCGGCGGCCGTCATGGCAGCGTCCTGGGGGCGCGGGCCGGTGAGCCTGGCCGGGTCGAACCGGGCCGAGTTCAGCGCGAGCGGGTACAGCGGTGCGATCTCGCCGGCGGCCACGTCGTCCGGGCTCCACTGCGCGCTCAGCGGCGGACCCGTGAAGAGGGAGTCGTCCAGCAGCACGTTCACCGTCCCGGTGACGCCCTCGGCCTGGAGGGCCTGGACGGTGGACCGGGCAAGGGTCGCGAGTCCTGCGCGGCCCAGGACCGCACCGGGGTCCGATTCGCCCGCTCCGAGCAGGACGTCTCCCCCGCCGGTCAAGACAACGGAACCGGGGGTCGGGCCGGTCGCGACGCTCGTGCTGAACCGGCGCTCCGGGCCCAGCACGCGCAGCGCCGCCCCGGCAGTGAAGATCTTCATGTTCGAGGCAGGAACACGGGCCGCGTCGCCGGAGCGGTCAAAAAGAACCTGCCCGGTCACGGCGTCCTGGACGACGCCGGTGAACGACCCGCCGCCGCCGGCCCGGAGTGTTTCGTTCAGCAGGGCCGTCAGCGGGCCGGGGGCCGGGAGCGGTGCGGTGTCAGTGAGACTTCCGGCCGGGCCGGGGTCCGTGCCGCCAGGTAATGCCAGTGCCGTCGGGGCCTGTTGCCACGGTACGGCCGGGACAGCGGCCGGGACCCGGTCCGTGCCGCGCAGTGCCGGGGCGAGCGCGAGGCCCGCGGGGAAGGCCAGCGCCGCGATGATCAGGGCCGGGAGTAGTAGCGGAACGTACCTGTGCAGCAGCCCCGGCGTGGGGTCCGCGCCGGCCCGGCGCGTTCTGCGTTTCATACCGTTCCTGGTCCTCTGGTCCCTGAAATGTCTGCACTAGTTCCTGAAACCAGGGCCTCTCGCTATATCCTCAATAATAGTCGGCGGCACCGGCGCTGTTTTTTCGTCGTCACGCGTGCCGCACCCCCTGAAGCCGTCAAGGAGCATTCCATGAAGCATGACGTGACCATCGAGATCCCCAAGGGATCCCGCGTCAAGTACGAAGTCGACCATGAGACCGGCCGTGTCCGCCTGGACCGTGTGCTGTTCACCTCCATGCAGTACCCCACCCATTACGGGTACTTCGAGAACACCCTGGGCGAGGACGGCGACCCGCTGGACGCCCTGGTGCTCCTGCAGGATTTCGACCTGCACCCCGGCGTGATCGTCGAGTCCCGCCCGATCGGCGTCTTCAACATGACCGACGACGGCGGCGGCGACGCCAAGGTCCTGTGCGTGCCGGTTGACGCACGCTTCGATCACATCCAGGAGATCTCGGATGTGAGCGAGTTCCTGATCAAGGAGATCGAGCACTTCTTCACCCGGTACAAGGATCTGGAGCCGGGCAAATGGGTCAAGGCCGAAGGCTGGGGCGACCGTGCCGCCGCCGAAGCCGAGCTGGAGGCATCCATCAAGCGCTACGTGCCGACCGCGCACTAACGCACCTCTTTTTTGAAGCAACGCGGGGTCACTTCCGGCCCATTCCGGGCGACCGGACGGGCCGGAAGTGACCCCGCGTTGCTTGTTTCAGGCAGGTCCCGCGGCGCCCAGGGTCCACCCGCTGATAGCCGCCGGGTCTTCGCCGAACTCGCGGGTATGGTCGCGGGCCCGCATGCGGCGGTCCTGCAGCGACTGGCGCAGCAGCGAATGCTCGGCCGAGAGTCCCGGCACCCGGTCGATCGCGTCGATAGCCAGCTGGAAGCGGTCGATCCCGTTCAGCATGGCCATGTCGAACGGGGTGGTCGTGGTGCCTTCCTCCTGGTAGCCACGCACGTGCAGGCCCTCCTGGTTGGTGCGCCGGTAGGTCAACTGGTGAATCAGCGACGGATAGCCGTGGTAGGCGAAGATGACGGGTTTGTCCGTCGTGAAGATCCCGTCAAAATCCCGTGATGTGAGCCCGTGCGGGTGGTCGGAGGCGTCCTGCAGCCGCATCAGGTCCACGACGTTGACCACCCTGATTTTGAGTCCGGGAGCGCCCTGTTTGAGCAGCTCCGCGGCGGCCACCGTCTCGACGGTCGGCACGTCACCGGCGCAGGCGAGGACGACGTCGGGCTCTTCGCCCGGGACTTCGGACCCCGCAAACTCCCAGATCCCCAGTCCCCGGCGGCAGTGATGCGAGGCATCGGCGGGTCCCAGCCAGGCGGGCGAGGGCTGCTTGCCGCTGACCACGATGTTGACCAGGTCCCGCGACGCCAGGCACTGCTCCATGACGGCGAGGAGCGTGTTGGCGTCCGGTGGCAGGTAGACGCGGATGACTTCAGCTTTTTTGTTGACGGCGTGGTC
>JBFGBS010000140.1:0-5999 GCA_041567475.1 Arthrobacter sp. | reverse complement strand
TTCCACGTCGACATCCGGCAGGATCCGGTCCAGCCAGCGCGGCAGCCACCAGGCCTTCTCGCCGAGCAGGTACATCACGGCCGGGACGATCGTCATCCGGACCACAAAGGCATCCACCAGCACGCCGAACGCCATCGCGAAGCCGAGCGGCCGGACCATGGTCAGGTGCGAGAAGATGAAGCCGGCGAACACGCTGACCATAATGATCGCGGCCGCGGCCACCACGGCTGCGGCGTGGCTGAAGCCGGAGCGGACCGCGTGCTTGGCCGACTCGCCGTGCATATAGGACTCGCGCATGCCGGAGGCGATGAAGACCTGGTAGTCCATGGCCAGGCCGAACAGCACCCCGATCAAAATGATCGGCAGGAAGCTGAGCACTGCGCCCGGGTTCGGGACATCGAAGACGGCGCCGAGCCAGCCCCACTGGTACACGGCGACGACGGCCCCGAAGGCGGCGGCAAGGGAGAGCAGGAATCCGCCGGTGGCCAGCAGCGGCACCACGATCGAGCGGAAGACCAGCAGCAGCAGGATCAGCGAGAGTCCGACGACGATCGCCAGGTACGGGGGAAGGGCGTCGCCCAGCTTGGCCGAGACGTCCACGTTCCCGGCGGTCTGGCCGGTGAGTCCGATGCTGACCCCGGTGGCATCGGCGATCGCCGCCTTATTGCCGCGCAAATCGGAGACCACCTGGACGGTGCTGGCGCTGGCCGGGCCCTCCGTAGGGATGACCTGGAAGACGGCCGTGCGGCGGTCGGTGCTGAGGGCGACCGGGACGGCGGCGCTGACGTTGTCCACGGCGCGCAGGGCGTCGGCGACGTCCAGCTGCGTGGTCTGGGCCTCGGCCTCGCTCAGTCCGGCGGGGAGGTCCCCGACGACGACGATCGGGCCGGTGGTGCCTTCCCCGAAGCTGCGGCCGGTGACTTCGTAGGACTTGTAGGCCTGCGAATCGACCGGCTCCGAGCCGCCGTCGGGCAGGGCGAGCCGCAACTGGCCGGCCGGCAGGGCGATGATGCCCAGCAGTGCCACGCCCGCCAGGAGTGCCACAACCGGGTGCCGGGTGACGAGCCCGCCCCAGCCGTGGCTGCTGCGGCGTTCGTCCCTGGCCAGGTCCTCGCTCTCGTGTCCGGGCTCCGCGTTGTGCTTGGCTGCCTTCGCCCAGGCCCGCTTGGAGATGAGTTTCGAACCGATGATCGACAGGACCGCGGGGGTCAGAGTCAGGGCGACGACGACGGCGACTGCCACCGTGGCGGCGGCGGAGAGGCCCATCACGGCCAGGAAGGGCAGGCCGGGGATGACCAGCGCGGCGAGGGCGATGATGACGGTCAGGCCGGCGAAGAGCACGGCGTTGCCCGAGGTTCCCGTGGCGAGGGCGACGGATTCCTCCGGGTCCATGCCCGCCAGGAGCTGGCCGCGGTGCCGGTTGACGATGAAGAGGGAGTAGTCGATCCCGACGGCGAGGCCCAGCATCAGGGCGAGCATGGGGGAGATGGAGCTCATGTCCACGGCGCCGCTGAGCGCGAAGGTACCGCCGACGCCGACCGCGACGCCGACGAGGGCCATCAGCAGGGGCAGTCCGGCCGCGATCAGGGTGCCGAGCATCACGATCAGGACCAGGGCGGCGATGGCGATGCCCAGGATCTCCGAAATGCCGAACAACTCGGAGATATCTTCGGTGATTTCCTTGCTGGCATAGGCAGTGACGCCGGCCGCGGAAACTTCCCCGGCGATGTCCTGGACCTGCTGGCGGACCTCGGGGGCGAGGCCGTTGATGGAGGTCTTGAACTGGACCTGGGCGATCGCGGCCGTGCCGTCTTCGGACACGAGCCGCAGGCCCCGGGAGGCCTCGAGCTGGCGCTGGGCCAGGGCGAGCCGGGCCTCTGCGGCGTCGAGTTCCCGGGTGCCGGCGTCGAGCTGTTCCTGCCCGGCGGCCAGGGCCGCTTTTTGCTGGCCCAACTGTGCTTCGATGACCGCGGACGGCATGCCGGCGGCGGCCATTTGCTGTTCCGCGGCGGCGAGCTGGGCCTTGCCGGCTGCTAGTTCGGCGGCGGACTGTTCCAGTTGGTCCCGGCCAGCCTCCGCCTGCTGCTCGCCAGCGGCGAGCTCTGCGGCGGCCTGCTCGAGCTGCGCCTGTGTGGCGAAGGGATCCACCGTGGACTGCACGTCGGGGAGGGTCTCGAGCTTGGTCAGGGCCGCGGACACCGCATCCTTGCCCGCCTGGCTGAACGGTGCACCGCCGGCTTCAAAGACGATTCCGGCCGAACCGCCGGAAGCGGCGGGAAGTTCCTTCTTGAGCTTGTCCGCCACCTGCTGGGTCTCGGTGCCGGGGATCTGGAAGTTATTGGACATCGTGCCGTGGAAGGCCGCCGCGGCTCCGCCGACAGCCACCATCACGGCAAGCCAGAGCGAGATGACGAGCCAGCGGTGCCGGTAGGAGTATTTGCCGAGCCGGTAGAGCAAAAGTGCCATGTCAGTGCCGTTCTGGGGATGGGGTGGAGGAAGTGGACGGTGCAGCCGGGGCGTCGGTCGGCCCGGGCGCCGGACCCGCGAAGCCGGAGCCCAGCAGGCTCATGGCGTCGATCAGGAGCTGCCGGAGGGTGGCCAGCGACGCCGGGCTGAGGTCGCCGCCGCTGCGGGCGAACCAGACGTCCATGGCGGCCCTCCCGCACGAAATGACGGAACCCGCCAGGGCACGGAGATACAGTTCATCGGCTCCTGTGCTGCCGACGGCACCGTCAGTACCGTCGGCGGCGTTGAGTCCGCCGACCCGTTCGCGGGCGGCCTGGATGATCTGTTCGGTGCAGTGGTCCCAGGCTTCAAGTTCCGAGCGGCTCAGCCGGGGATCGGACCGGCTCAGGCTGTGCAGCTCGGCCACCGGCGCAACCGTCATCGGGTCGGCGAGCTCGACCAGCGCGGCCCGGGCGGCTTCCATGATGGGCTCGCCGGCCGGCCGGCGCCGGAACTGCTGGAGGGCGGTGTCCAGGAAGCCGAATGTTATGGAGGCAATGGCGGCCTCGGTGCTGGCGAAGTAATTGAAGAACGTCCGGCGGGAGATTCCCGCGGCGTCGGCGATGTCCTCGACAGTGAAGTTGCCGGGCCCGCGGCTGCGGAGCAGGCTGAGTGCCGCGTCGGTGATGGACTGCCGGGTCGCTGCCTTGTTGAGTTCGCGACGTGACGGGGCGGGCTCCGGTGGTCCGGTCCGGGAGGACATCATGAAGTTACACTATGTGCATCTTTGCACTCTGCGCAATTTTCTCTCGGCGTGGCGGGTTTAGTGCGGCTCTTCCGGTCCGGCATCGGTGAGCTGGATCGACTGCCCGGTCGCTCCGGGCTCACCGGCCGCGAGGGGGATGGCGAACACCGCCGTGCCGTAGGCGCACACCTCGGTCCAGTTCGGTCCAAGTTCCGAGGTGTCGAAGCGCATGGCGACGATGGCGTTGGCGCCGCGCTGTTCCGCCTCGGCGACCATCCGGGCCATCACCTGCTGGCGGCTCTCGTACAAGGCCCGGGTCATTTCCGGCAGTTCCCCGCCGCCGATGGACCGGAAGCCGGCCATCATCTGCGCCGCGAGGTGCCGTGCGCGGACGGTCAAACCCATGACTTCGCCGAAGACGGCGTCTATCCGGTGGCCGGGAATGGTGTCCGACGTAACGATCAGCATGCCCGAAGCCTACCGGTTCACCCCGGACCGGGACCGGACAGCATTCACAGCCGAATGAAAGGTTCCGGACAGCTCCCGCAGAACCCGCCGCCGCAGACTGGATTTACGTCTTGGAAAGAGACTTCACCACCAGCGGCCGCAACAACGCGGCCGACAGAGGAGAAAAAAATGTCACAAACGAAGAGACTCACCCTCGGCCTCGCAGCCGGCGCCCTGGCCCTCGGCGCCGGGCTCGGCGTTACGTCGGCGGCCACCGCGGCCACGACCCCAAGCCCCAGCTCGACGGCGACTGCCGCCAGTTCCGCCACCGCCGATTCCGGCGACAAGGGCGACGGCAAGCGCGGCGGGCACGGCCGGGGCATGGATCGCGGCCAGCAGGTTGCAGCCCTTGCCGCCAAGCTGGGCATCGACGAAAGCACGGTCTCCGATGCGTTGACGGCCTTCCGGGAAGCCAACAAGCCGGCCGCCGCGGCGGACGGCACCAAGCCGGACCGGTCTGCCACCGAGTCGTCGATGGCCAAGTCCCTGGCCGAATCGCTGGGGATCGACGAGTCCACTATCACTGCGGCGCTTGAGGAGCTTCGCACCGAGGCGCAGTCGGAGCGCGCCACGGCGCTCAAGTCCAAGCTGGATACGGCCGTGACCGACGGCAAGCTCACGCAGGCCGAGGCCGATGCCGTGACCAAGGCCGTCGAACAGGGTGTGATCGGCGGCGGCCGCTAAGCATCCGCGTCCGCGCCAGCTGTAGCGCCGTGATCGGCGCCTGAACGACCGATCCCCCCGGGTGCACCCGGGGGGATCCGTCGTTAACGAGTTCCTAACACCCCCTTGTTTTCCTAACGGCATTAGGCGCACCATGGGACATGAGCATCAGCCCGGACCGGCGCACCCGACGCCGGCAATCCACGAAAGAGGAGATTCTCACGGCCGCCGTCGAGCTCATGGAGCGGGACGGGGTGGCTGGCATGTCCCTCTCCGCCGTGGCCCGCAGCGTCGGCATGAAGCCGCCCTCCTTGTACGAGTACTTCCCGTCGAAAAACGCCATCTATGACGCACTTTTTGAGCGCGGAGCCTTCGAGCTTCGCAGTGCTGTTCTGGCAGCCGGGTCCGACCCGCGCCACGCTGAGGTGCCGCTGGCAGCGATCCGGGCGGGCGCCCACGCCTACGTCACGTGGTCCCTGGCCAACCCGGTCGCGGCCCAGTTGCTGAACTGGCGCCCCGTGCCCGGATTCGAACCGTCACCCGGAGCTTTTGCCGCCAGCCGTGACATGGTCGAGGATTTGCGGACACTCCTGGCGCTCGCTGTCCGGCAGGGCTGGCTGGACCCGGCTGCTGCCGGCGACGACGCCCTTCTGCTCTTCATCTCGGTGATCGCCGGGGTCGTATCCCAACAATTAGCCAACGAGCCTGCCGCGGACCCGGCATCGGGGCGATTCTCCCGCCTGGTTGACCCCGCGGTGACCATGTGGCTGGAACACTACGCGCAGAGGCAGGAATCATGAGCTCATCGACCATCACCGCTACAGATATCCCGGCCACCGATCGGGACGAGGCAGCAGCCGGCTATGTCGCCGTTATGTCCGGACTCGCCGGGCAGATGGAGGCCCTGTCTGCGTCCCAGTGGGCCGCCGCCACCGAATGCACCGGATGGACCGTCCGCGACATGGCCGCCCACCTGCTGGGGGCGCAGGAAGACATGCTGAGCGTGCGCCGGACGTTGCAGCGGCGATGGGCCGGCCACAGGCACTACCCGGGGCTATCCGCGCTCGATGCCGCCAACCAGCAGCAAGTCGACGATCATTCCCGGGACACCCACGGCGACGTCGTCGCCCGCTACCGCGCCAACACCCCGAAAGTGGCGCGACGCGCAGCAACCTTTCCCACCCTGTTGAGCGGGATCCCGGTGGACCAGACCATGGCGCCGGGTGGACTGCCGCTGCGGATCGGCTACCTCTTCTCAACGATCTACCTGCGTGATGCCTGGATGCACGGCATCGACCTGTCCCGGGCCACGGGCGTCCCACGGACCTCCACGGAGGCCGACGGAATGGTGGTGGGCCAGGTCATGCGTGACGTGTCCGTGGCGTGGGCGGATGGTCCCAACGTCGAGATCGAACTGACCGGACAAATTTCCGGGACCTGGCGGCTCGGTCCGCAGGATGGCTCCGCGTGCCGGATTGCCGCTGACGGCGTGGACTTTTGCCGCCGCCTCTCCGGACGCTCACCTGATGCCGGACTCACCGTGGTAGCCGGCAACCCGGGCGCGTCGGAGCGGCTGGCGGCACTGCGGATCGTGTTCTAAGCCTTCGCGTCAGCCAGTTCCCGGGCCTCCGGCGCCGTC
>JBFGBS010000139.1:0-6005 GCA_041567475.1 Arthrobacter sp. | reverse complement strand
CGATCCCGTCCTGGGTATCGAGCGGATCCAGGACGCCTACTTCCGCCGGTTCCCCGAATACCCCCGTGGCATCACCGTGCCGGCGATCGTGGATGTCCCCTCCGGCCAGGTCGTCACCAATGACTACGCCCAGATCACCCTGGACTTCTCCACCGAATGGGTCGGCTACCACCGGCAGGGCGCCCCGGACCTGTATCCGGCGCACCTGCGGGAGGAGATCGACGCCGTCAACCGCCGGGTATTCACGGAGGTGAACAATGGCGTCTACCGGTGCGGCTTCGCCGGCTCCCAGCCGGCCTACGACGCCGCCTTCGACCGGCTGTGGACGGCCCTGGACTGGCTCGAGGAACGGCTCAGCAGCCAGCGCTACCTGGTCGGTGACACGATCACGGAAGCTGACGTGCGGCTTTTCACCACTCTGGTCCGCTTTGATGCCGTCTATCACGGGCACTTCAAATGCAACCGGCAGAAACTCAGCGAGATGCCGGCGCTATGGGCCTACGCCCGGGACCTCTACCAGACCCCCGGCTTCGGGGACACCATCGACTTCATGCAGATCAAGCAGCACTACTACCTCGTGCATGAGGACATCAATCCCGCCGGGATCGTGCCGCGGGGCCCCGAGCCGGAGGAGTGGCTCACGCCCCACGGCCGCGAGGCCCTGGGCGGGCGGCCGTTCGGGGACGGAACACCGCCAGGACCGGTCCGGGCCGGGGAGGAAGTCGCGCCCGGACCGCGCGCCCGCTGAGCCGGCACGGCATGAGCCTTCCGGACCGGGCCGACCCAGCACCGCCGTCGCCTGTGCGGCGGGGGTGGCAGATGCTGGCCGGGGCGGTCTCCACGGCAGTCCTGTGGCCGCGCCTGCAACTCGCGGCCAAGGCCGGGCTGGCCGCGGGGATTGCTTACTTCATTGCCCCGTTCATGCCGGGCTCCGCCGCAGACTATCCGTACTACGCGCCGTTGGGTGCGCTGGTGGCGATGTACGAAAACGTCGCCGGATCCATGCGCCAGGGACTGCAGACCCTGATCGGGCTCGGCCTCGGGATCGGCCTCGCGTTCCTGCTCTTCAGCCGCGGGACCCCGTCGCCGATCACCGTCGCCCTCGTCATGGCGCTGGGCGTGGTCCTCGCGGGACTGCCGCGGCTCGGCGCCGGCGGGGACTGGATACCGACGGCGGCGCTGCTGGTCCTGCTCGTCGGCGGGCACGACCCGGACCAGTTCTCGTTCGGTTACCTGCTCCAGATGGGGGTGGGCGTGAGCGTGGGCGTCCTCGTCAACGTCCTGGTCTTCCCGCCCCTGCATTTCCGCGCGGCCACGCTCAGCATCGCGGAACTGCGGCTGGCACTGGCCCAACAGCTCGCGGACATGGCAGCGGCGCTTCGGGAAAACTGGCCGCCGCAGCACGAGGACTGGTCCCGCCGCTCGGAGAAGCTCGCGCTCTCCGCCCGGACCGTGCGCCAGGCGGTGCAAAAGGCCGACATCAGCCGGCAGGCCAACCCCCGCCGCGTGCGTTACCCGCACGATTTGGAACGGGACTACCGGCACCTTCGGGAACTGGAAAGCCTCACGTTCCACGTCCAGGACGTGACCCAAGTACTCTCCGACGTCATCTGGGATCCGGACACGCCCTTCCAAATCCCGGAGCAGCACCTGGAGCCGCTGGCCGAGGCTTTGGCCGGCGTGGCCGCCACCCTGAAGGCTCTCGCGGATGAAGATCCGCCGCGCCGGGGGGACATCCTTGCCGAAGCCTCCGGTGCCGTCACAGCCCTCGCGGACGCCGTGGCCGCCGGAACGTCGGCGGGCGATGCGCCGGGCGCCGTCGAATCGGTCCTGCTCAGCCTGCACCGGATGCTGCGCATCGTGAAGGCCCATCAGGCCTGACGCCGGGCCCGGCCGCCGACGTCGTCAGCGGCCAGGCCCGCCACCGGCGGCTAAAGCGCCGTCACGGCTCCGCTGAAGTGCCTGCGCCCGGAGCGGGGATTCCACGCGACGTAATCCGAGCGATGCCACGCGCCGGCCTCATCCTGCCCGGTGCTGATCTCCAAGGCCACCCGCGCCGGCAGGAACACCGGCGCGTCGAAGGCCACCTCCCAGCGGAAGGCCTCCCCCTTGGCCGCGCCGACATCCGCCAGCGCCCTGGAGGCAAGGTACATCCCATGGGCGATGGACCGGCGCATCCCCAGCGCCTTGGCGGTCAGAACGCTCAGGTGGATCGGATTGAAGTCCCCCGAGACGGCCGCGTAGGCCCGGCCGGTATCGACGCCCAGTTGCCACATCGCGGTCGGATCAGGCGCCGTGAAGGCTTCCGGCGACGACGGGGCGGACGGTTTATCGATTCCGGGCAGAAAGACACCCTTGGCCAGATAGGTGGAGACGCCGCGCCACCGCAGGTCCGCGTCCCCGGCGCCGCGGACCTCCGCGACGACGTCGAACTGGGTGCCAGCCCGGTGCCCGCGCAGGTCCTCCACGCCGGCGCGAAGATCCAAGGCCTCGGTGAAGCGCACCGGAGCGTACTGCTCCACCGTGTTACTCAAGTGGATCATGCCCAGCAGGGGCAGCGGGAAGTCCTCCCGGTTCATCACGCTCATGGCCAACGGGAACGTCAGGGCGTGGATGAAGCCGGCGGGCAGTACATCGCTCGCGGTCTCGCCGATCAGGTGCTGGTACGCCGTCAGGTTGGCAACATCGGCCCGGGCGCCCCGGACCTCATGGACGCTGTCCGGGAGTGCGGTGCCCGTGTGCGTGCCCAGTACCCTGCGCCGCGCGGCCATGGCGGCCGCATTGACGTAGAGCTTGGAGAGCGAGGGCAGCTCGCCCAAAACCACGGGCTCGGAATTGGTCATGCGCCCACCAGGTTCTGCCCGCAGACCCGAAGCACGTCGCCGGAAATGCCGCCGGCGGCATCGCTGGCCAGGAAGGCAATAGCCTCCGCGACGTCCCCGGGCCGGCCGCCCTGCTGCAGTGAATTCAGCCGGCGGGCCACTTCGCGGGTGGCGAAGGGAATCCGCGCCGTCATGTCCGTTTCGATGAAGCCCGGCGCGACGGCGTTGATGGTGCCGCCGTGCTCGGCCATCAGCGGTGCCGTGGCGCGGACCATGCCGGTCACTCCGGCCTTGGACGCGGCGTAGTTCGTCTGCCCGCGGTTGCCCGCGATGCCGCTGGTGGAGGCCACGGACACGATCCGCGGTGAGCCGCGGAAATGCGCCGAGGCCAGCAGTGCCTCGTTGATCCGCAGCTGGGCGGCAATATTGACGGCGAGGACGGAATTCCAGCGGCCCGGATCCATGTTGGCGAGCAGCTTGTCCCGGGTGATGCCGGCGTTATGCACCATGATGTCCAGGCCGTGATGACGCTCCACGGCGTGGTCGATGATCCGCTGTCCGGCGTCCGCCCGTGTAATGTCCAGCTGAAGGGCCGTGCCCCGGACCTCGTTGGCGACCTGCGCCAGGTGGTCCCCCGCGGCCGGCACGTCCACAACGATCACGGTGGCCCCGTCGCGGTGCAGCGTGCGGGCAATGGCGGCGCCGATCCCCCGGGCCGCCCCGGTGACGACGGCGGTCTTCCCCGCCAGGGGCTTGACGGCGTCCGCCGGCAACCGGCCGGCGCCGGAGCCGACCGTGAGGAACTGCCCGTCCACGAAGGCCGAACGGCCGGAAAGGAAGAACTGCAGCGCCCCCAGGGCGCTCGGGCTGGTGGTCGTCGCGCCGTCGCCGAGCAGGATGCCGTTGGCCGTGGAGCCGGCGCGCAGTTCCTTGGCCAAGGACCGCAGCAGCCCGTCCACGCCCTGGCGTGCGGCGGCTGCGGCAGGAGCCGCTGCGCCCGCCGCGGTCCGGGACAGGCTGATAACGCGGGCGTTCGGTGCCAGGTCCCGCAGCGAGCCGGCAGCCGTCAGGACCGGGTCCGCGAGATCGTCCGGGTGCGCCAACTCGTCGAGGACGAGGATGATGGCGCCGAGCTTCTCTTTGGGCACGGCGTGGCGCCGGACGTCCAGGTTCCACGCCAGGAGGGCCGCGGCGAGTTCGTCGGCGCCGGCGGTGGAGCCCTGGACCAGGACGGGGCCCTCCACCAGGGGCGCGTCCGGCCGGTAGCGCCTCAGGATGACCGGCTGGGGCAGGCCCAGCCGCTTGGCGAGGTCCTGGCCAAGGCCCCGGCTCACGAACCGGGTGTAGTTATCTGTCATGGGATCCTCCTAGTGGGCTTCGAGGATGGCGACGACGCCCTGGCCGCCGGCGGCGCAGACCGAAATCAGGCCGCGGGCCGGACGGCCATCCACCTGTCCCTTGGCGTGCAGCATTTTCGCCAGCGAGGCGACGATCCGCCCGCCGGTCGCGGCAAACGGGTGACCGGTGGCAAGCGATGAGCCATTGACGTTGAGTTTGGTCCGGTCGACGCTGCCGAAGGCCCCGTCGAGGCCGAGCCGGGTGCGGCCGAACTCTTCGTCCTCCCAGGCTGCCAGGGTCGAGAGCACGGTGCCGGCGAAAGCCTCGTGGATTTCGAAGAAGTCAAAATCCGCCAAGGTAAGGCCGTTGCGGGCCAGCAGCCGCGGCACGGCGAAGGCGGGGGCCATCAGCAGGCCGTCCTTGCCATGGACGAAGTCCACGGCGGCAGCCTCGCCATCGACCACGGTCGCCAGCTTCGGCAGGTCGTGCGCGTCGGCCCACTCCTCGGATGCCAGCAGGACGGTAGCCGCGCCGTCAGTCAGCGGAGTCGAGTTGCCGGCGGTCATGGTGGCTTCGGCACCCAGGTTCTTGCCGAAGACGGGCTTGAGCGTGGCCAGCTTTTCACGGCTGGTATCCGGGCGCAGGTTTGAATCCTTGCTGAGGCCCCGGTAGGCGGTGATGAGGTCATCGAAGAAGCCGGCATCGTAGGCTGCGGCAAGGTTGCGGTGGCTGTTGAACGCCAGTTCGTCCTGGGCCTCGCGGGTGATCTTCCACTGCGCAGTGGTCAGTGCCTGATGCTCGCCCATCGACAGGCCGGTCCGCGGCTCACCGGTATTGGGGGCGTCGGGTGCGAGGTCCTTGGGGCGGAGGCGGCTCAGGATCCGGAGCTTCTCCGGCATGGATTTGGCCCGGCTGAGGTCCAAGAGGGCTTCGCGGAGCCCCTGGCTGACGGCGATGGGGGCGTCGGAGGCGGAATCGACGCCGCCGGCGATCGCGGAGTCGATCTGGCCGAGGCGGATCTTGTTGGCGAGCCCGAGGACGGTCTCCAGGCCGGTCGCGCAGGCCTGCTGCAGGTCATAGGCCGGGGTCTCGGCGGACAAGGCGGAGCCCAGGACGGCCTCGCGGGTGAGGTTGAAGTCCCGGGAGTGCTTGAGTACTGCCCCGGCGGCGACTTCGCCGATCCGTTCGTCCTGCAGCCCGAAGCGGGCGATCAGGCCGTCAAGGGCGGCGGTGAGCATGTCCTGGTTCGAGGAGCGGGTGTAGGCGCCGCCGGTGCGGGCGAACGGAATCCGGTTGCCGCCCACGATCACCGCCTTGCGGAGCCGGGTTGCTGCCGGTGTCCCCGTTGACGGGGCGGGGTCCTGCGGTCCTGCGGCGGACTGTCCATGGACGGACATGACTGTCTCCTTTTGCTCAAAGCGGGTTACCGATACCCAGCGTACCTGATACGCTGAGTATCGTGAACATGCTTCCCGACGATTTGTCCGGTCCGGGCGCCCCTACCGGCCCCGAGGCCCACGATGGCCGCGCCACCCGATGGCAGTCGCACCGCGAGGAGCGCCGCCGGGAACTCATCAAGTCCGCCCGCAAGGCCGTCCATGCGCTCGGCAGCGATGCCTCGATGGAAGACATCGCCGTCGCCTCCGGGACCTCGAAGTCGGTCTTCTACCGCTACTTCGGCGACAAGGCAGGATTGCAGCAAGCAGTCGGCGAAGTGGTGCTCAGCCAGATGCAGCGGCGCATCCAGGAAGCAGCCGAGGGAGCCCAGACCCCGCGCCAGGGCCTGTTCGCGATGGTCTCCGCCTACCTCCAGATGGCCGAAACGAGCCCCCACGTCTACACCTT
>JBFGBS010000138.1:0-6018 GCA_041567475.1 Arthrobacter sp. | reverse complement strand
GGAGCCTGCTCGAGCAGCTCGCCCGGGCCCTCAAGTCCGGATCGGGCAGCGCACTGACAGCGAGTATCCGGTCAGGCTCGGTCGGTATGATCCTGGCGATCCCGGCGAAACAACTGGAGGACCCGATGCTCCAGCGGCTCGCCGATGCCCTCGTCGGTGACCTGCCGCCCGCAAAGCCCACGCTGGTCAGCGGCCGTCCCGCGGGGCCCGTCGAGGCGGAATGGAGCATCGGCGTCGGCCGCCTGTGCAGTTCCCTGCTGGAGGCGGCGGCGGGTATCGACGAGGCCGCCCACGTCGCGGAAACGGCCGCGACCTTGCCGGATGGCCGCAAGTCGTTCTACCGCGCGACCGACGTTCGCTTGCGCGGGCTGCTGGCTCTGCTGCGCAAGGACCCCCGCGTGCAACAGTTCGTCGAGTCCGAGCTCGCGGGCGTCCTGCACGCCGAAGCCCGGGGCGCGGATGGGTACCTTGAGCTGCTCGGACAGTACCTGGAGTCCGGCGGGAACAAGGCCGCCCTCGCCCGCAAAGGCTACATGAGCCGACCGACACTTTACGCCCGCCTGGCCCGGCTTGAGGCGCTGCTCGCCGTCGACCTGGACGACGCCGAATCGCGGACGTCTTTGCACGTCGCGCTCCTGCTGCACCGGCTGCGTACCCTGTGACCCTGAAGACATACGCAGAATGCGAGCATTGACGAATGGCGAAGCCTTTTACTCTCACCCAGCTGCGGTATTTCGCGGTGATAGCCGAGCTCGAGAACATGACGGCCGCGGCCGAGCGGTTGCTGGTGACCCAGTCGACGCTCTCCACGGCAATGGCCCAGCTCGAAGCCAGCCTGACCACTCAACTGTTCGTGCGCCTGCGGACGCGCGGCCTGCGGCTGACGCCGTCGGGCCGGCAGTTGGCCCAGGACATCAAGGTGTTGCTGGAACACGCGGATTCCCTGTACGAGTCGGCCCGGGGGCTTGCGACGAGCCTGGTCGGCGAACTCAAAGTCGGCGTTTTCTCGCCCTTGGCACCGTTCAGGCTCCCGGCAATTCTGCAGACTTTCGAAGGCCAGAACCCTGGCGTCGAGGTCTCGTTCCTCGAAGCTGACCTGGCGAGCCTGCAGTCCGCCCTGTTGGAGGGACAGTGCGACGTGGCTCTCATGTACGGCCATGGACTGGGCCGCGGATTCACCCGCACCGTGCTGGAACGGGTACCGCCCCATGTTCTGGTCCACGCCGAACACCCCGCAGCCTCCGGCCCTGAGCGCAGCATCGCGTTGAAGGATCTCGACGGCGAACCATCTGTCGTGCTGGACCTCCCGCACAGCCGGGAGTACTACGAGCAGCTCTACGCGATTGCCGGGATCACACCCAATGTCCGGCATCGATTTGCCGGCTATGAAACGGTCCGGTCCTTTGTGGCGAAAGGCCACGGGTACGCACTGCTCAACCAAAGACTCCACAGCGATCTGACATACTCCGGGGGCAGGGTCGTGGCGCTCACCCTGACCGACGATTTCCCTCCGATCGAAGTGATGGTGGTCCGGCGGGAGGGAGTCACTCCGACCCGCAGGGCCTTGGCTTTTGAGCAGACCTGTATCCGTCTCTACGGCGCCGCACGCCACTGAGCGGCGGGCGGCTGGCTGCCATTCACCGATTCCCGCATCGAGAAAACCGATTGATTCCACAAAAACTATCAATTGGACAGATGTGAAGCGGATCACACACAGTTACTGCGTGCGGTGATGCCGGAGACTCTCCGGCTGGAAAATCCCCGACGTGACGGCCCAGGCCGAATCCCGTAGCGCGAAAACCATGTTGATCAAAGGAGATTCAATGGTTCCGATTCACGCCCCAGGTGTCCGCAATATGTCCGGGCAGGGACATGCCGGCAACACCGCGGTGATAATGGCAGATTTCATTTCTTGCGGCCGTAACACGGCACAGGACGTCGGAAACACGGCACCCCTAGCGTGGCTGTCATGACGATCAACGACACCAAGGACCAGCCCCCGGTCTCCGGGACCGCAACGACAACCGCCCTGGACACCGGCGCCGCCGCAACCCCCCGCATCACCAAGATGCAGAAACGGGTTCTGGCCGGTGGCAGCATCGGTCAGTTCATCGAGTTCTACGATTTCACGCTCTACGGACTCACCGCCGTCGTCTTCTCCCAACTGTTCTTTCCGGGCAGCAATCCGGTCACGGCCATGCTCGCCACCTTCGCGACCTTCGGCGTGGCGTTTGTGGTCCGGCCCATCGGCGGCTTGTTCTTCGGCGCCCTTGGCGACCGGATCGGCCGGCGCCACGTCCTGACCATCACACTCATCGCCATCGGCGGGGCCACCGCCCTCATGGGGCTGCTTCCGACCTATGACCAGATCGGCGCGTGGGCCCCCGTACTGCTCGTCCTATGCCGGCTCATACAGGGCTTCTCAGCCGGCGGAGAATCGGTGGGAGCACCATCGTTCGTCTTCGAACACGCCCCGGTCAAGAGCCGCGGGTTCTGGCTCAACATCACCATCGCCGCCACTGCACTGCCGTCCGTCGTTGCCGGGACAATGATCCTGATCCTCAGCCAGTCCATGTCGAACGAGGACTTCATGGCATGGGGCTGGCGACTGCCGTTCCTGCTGGCATTGCCCCTGGCGCTCTTTGGGGCTTGGATCCGCAACCGCACCGTCGAAAGCGAAGCATTCAACGACGCCAAGGCAGCCCGGACCAAGGAATTCAGCCCGGTCCGGGAGGCATTCCGTGAAAACAGGCTCCGTATGGTGCAGGTCATCTTCGTCATGGGCCTCACCGCCATGGGCTTCTACTTCCTCTCGGCCTACTTCGTTTCCTACGTCCAGACCACCGGCCAACTGAGCCGCGAGCAATCGCTCCTTGCGAACGCCGCTGCCCTGGCCCTCTACGCCGTTCTGCTTCCCATCGGCGGCCGGATCAGCGACCGTGTCGGCCGGAAACCGATGCTCATCGCAGGTTCGACGGCCCTGGCGTTGATTTCGGTTCCGAGCTTCATGCTCGTGACGAGCGGAAGTCTGCCCCTGGCGCTGCTGGGTCAGGCACTCTTCGTAGTCGCCCTCTGCATCTACGGCGGCGGTTGCTACACGTTCTTTGTCGAGATCTTTACAACCCGGACGCGTTTCACTTCGGCGGCGATCAGCTACAACGGCGCCTACGCACTTTTCGGCGGCACGGCACCATTCATCGGCACGGCCCTCGTCGGCGGCACCGGCGTGCCCCATGCACCCGGCTTCTATATGGCGGCCGCTGCACTGGTCGTGCTCGCCCTGGTGCTGTTCACCAAGGTTCCTGAGACGCGCGGGCGGATGGGCTAAGCCCGCCGCTTGTTCCCCGCCACCGCAACAGACCAAAGGACTTCCCATGAATTCAGCAGCGTTCCTCAAAGACTTCCACCACGTGGCGACGATCGGAGCCACCGACAATAACGGCGTTGACCGCCAGGCCGGAACCGCGGAGGACGCCCTGACGCGGGACTGGTTCTCCAACTGGGTGGGCGAGGCCGGATGGGAACTCCGGGTGGATGGAATCGGCAACATGTTTGCACTACTGGAGTGGACACCGGGGGCGCCGTACGTGCTCATCGGATCGCATCTGGACAGCCAGCCGCTCGGCGGGCGATTCGACGGGGCTTATGGAGTCATCGCCGCGATGCACGCGGCCCGGCGGCTTGACGCCGAGATCCGCGAGGGCAGCGTGGCGCCCCGGTTCAACCTGGCGGTCGTGAACTGGTTCAACGAGGAGGGGGGCCGCTTCGCCCCCAGCATCATGGGCAGCTCAGTATTCGCCGGTTTGATGCCACGCGAACAGATGCTGGAGGTCAAGGACCTGCAGGGAATCAGTGTCCGCGAGGCACTGGACGGCATCGGGTACCTGGGAACGTCCGAAGGGCCCGATGCCGCCGGTTATGCGGAAATCCACATCGAGCAAGGCAGGATCCTGGAGCGGGAGGGGATCGCGATCGGCCTGGTCGACAGCAGCTGGTACACGCAGAAACTCGACATCGAAGTGCTGGGCGAACAGTCCCACACCGGAGCAACGGCCATGGCCGACCGGCACGACGCCCTGGTTGCCGCATCCAAGATCATCCTGATGGTCCACGATGTCACCCAGGACTTCGCGGACGAGGCCCTGGTCTCCTCGGTGGGGCAGCTGACCCTCGAACCAAATTCGCCTATCGTTGTGGCGCGCAGGGTGCGTCTCGTGGCAGACCTGCGCTCCGGTGATCCGGACATCGTCAGGGCAGCCCGCGCCAAGCTCATCAAGGACATTGACGTGTTGGCCCGCGCACATGACATCAGGGTCAACGTCACGGATTTCGATATCCGTCCGATCCGCCGTTTTCCCGAAGCCGGCCTGGAACTCGCCGACAAGGTGGCCGCCGACCTGGGCCTCTCCTCGCGGCGTATCCAGACGATGGCGGGGCACGATTCAGTTGCCATGAACACCGTCGCGCCGTCCGTCATGCTGTTCATCCCCAGCGTGGACGGCGTGTCGCACTGCGAGCGGGAGTTCACGACCGACGCCGACATGTTGACCGGAGTGGACATGCTCACCGGTGTTGCCCGCGAGCTCATCGGCGGTGCCCTCGTCGAATCCTCCGCCCTCCCGGCGGCGGACGTGGCATGACCGAACTCCACTATCTCGACGCCACCGAGGCGCTGCGGCTCTTTCGAACGAGGGAACTGTCGCCCGTCGAACTGCTGGAAGCGGTGGCAGCGAGGACGGAAGCCGTCAACGGAGGAATCAATGCCCTGACGGAATCGCTGTTCGAGGAAGCACTCCCTGCTGCCCGGCAGGCAGCCGCCAGCTATGCCCGCGGCCGGAACCTGACACCGTTGCTCGGATTGCCGGTGGCCGCCAAGGAAAAACACGGGCTCAAGGGACGCACCCTCTCGCAGGGGCTTGTCGCCCGCCGGGGTGAGCTGGCAACGGCGGACCATCCCGTCGTCGAACGGATCCGGCGGGCCGGCGGAATCATCCATGCGCGGACCACCACGCCGGAGTACAGTTGCGCCACGGTCACCCATAGCCCCTTGTGGGGCGTCACCCGCAACCCCTGGAATCCGCAGTACTCTCCGGGCGGCTCGTCGGGAGGCTCCGGGGCTGCGCTGGCTGCGGGCCTCGCACCGCTCGCCACGGCGTCTGATATTGCCGGCTCCACCCGGCTCCCGGCATCATTTACCGGGACGGTGGGCTACAAGGCACCGTACGGACGAATTCCGGGACTGGCGCCGCTGTCCGCGGACCACTACCGGGGTGACGGCCCGATGGCTCGGACCGTTGCGGACACGGCATTGCTGGCGGGCGTGATGGCCGGACGGCATCCTGGGGATCACACTTCACTCGACGGGAGTCTGGCGCTGTCCTCGCCGGATTCCGGCCTCGCCTCAGCGGCCGGTCTCCGGATCGCGCTGTGCGTCCGGCTGGGAAACTACCCGGTGGCCGCAGACGTCGAGGCCAACACGCGCGCCGTGGCGTCGGCCCTGCGCTCCGCGGGCGCCGTCGTGGAGGAGATCGAACTGGCCTGGACTACGGAGGACATCAGCCGGACGATATTCACGCACTTCGGTTACCTGTTGGGCCCCGCCATGGAGGATGAAACCGCCGCCGCGCCCGACCTACTCGCCCCGTATACGCGGCGTTTCATGGCTGACGCGCGTCAGGCGGCCGCGGAAAATCGCTACATCGACGGTATCCGGGCCGAATCCCGCATTCAGGCCGAGCTTGCCGCAGCGATGGCCGGCTTCGATGCCCTGATCTGCCCCGCCTCCGCGGTCGCGGCATTGGACGCGGAAGGATCATATCTTGACGGAATCGAGACCGCGGATGGTGTGCGGCTTGAGCACTACTGGGAAGCTCACATGACGGCTCCGTTCAATATCGCGAACCGTTGCCCCGTGCTCGCGGTGCCAAGCGGCATGGCCGGCTGCGGCATCCCCACGGGCGTCCAGATTGTGGGTCATCCGTTCGACGACGCAACGGTTTTCGCTGTTGGTGCGGCCCT
>JBFGBS010000137.1:0-6057 GCA_041567475.1 Arthrobacter sp. | reverse complement strand
TCCGGCAGCGGCGCGGCGGCGGACGCGGCCGGGGTGCCGGTCGCAAAATCGGCGCCCAGATAGACCTGCACGCCCGTGACGCCGGCTGCCGCCAGCACCTGGCCCGGCGCCACTCCGAGGAGTGCGGCCACGTCGGCCGCAACATCGGCGTAGTCGCTCCCGTAGTAGACGACGGTCGCGTTGACGGCCGGGGCGGTGAGCTGGCTGGCCTGCGTAAAGCCGTCCGCGGCGAGGGCCTCGATGATCTCCTGGGCCCGGGCCGGGACCCCGGATCCGTTAGCGACGGCGACGGGCTGGAGCGCCTTGTCGTAGGCGGGTGCGGCGGCGGGCGTTGCTTCCCCGGTGCTGCCCGGATCGGCGGTGGCCGAGCCCGTGGGGTCGGTGAGGTCCACGTCATTGCGCATGGCGGAGAACAGCTGCGAGGAGGCCGGTTCTGCCGGTTCGAGGCGGTTGGTGTCCAGTTTGGCCGGGACGGTGGGGACCGCCACAAACGCCACCTTGTCGACGTCGATGTTTTTCAGCCGGTTACCGACGGTCACGAGAGTGGGGATGGAGGCGAGTCCGTCGTCGATCGTGAGGTTCCGCGTCACGACGTCGGCGATCTGCAGCAGCTTCGCGGGGTTGGACAGCGTGCCTTCGTCCTTGAGCTTGCGGGTCAGGGAGGACAAGAAGCCCTGCTGGGCTTTGATCCGGCCGAGGTCGCCGCCGTCGGCAAAGGCATGCCGGGTCCGCAGGAACGCCAGCGCCTGCTCTCCCTGCACCGTCGAGGTGCCGGCGGGCAGCCGGAGCCGCGAATCGGGGTCGTACACGGCGTCGCTGATGCAGACTTCCACGCCGCCGACGGTGTTGGACAGCTCCTTGACCGCGTTGAAGTCGGCCATCATGAAGTGGTCGACCTCCAGCCCCGTCAGTTTGTTGACCGTGTCCACCGCACACCCGATTCCCGCCTCGGACATGGCCGTGTTGATCATGGCTCCCGTCTGCGCGGGGTATTCCTTCTTGGTCTTCGGGTCCTTGCACGCCGGAATATCGACCAGCAGGTCGCGGGGGAAGCTGACGACGTTGACCCGATTGTTGTCAGCCGAGATGTCGACCAGCATCATGACGTCCGAGTGGCCGTATCCCGTGGAGTCGTCGGAGGTCCCGTAGTCGGAGTTTTTCCCGTCGCGGGTGTCGGAGCCAAGGATCAGGATCTGCATCCGGTCGGTGGCGTCGTTGCTGACGGTTTCGGCGCTCCCGGTGCCGGCGCTCAACGGCGCCTTGGTGATGTTCCCCTGCAAACGGATCACCCAGTAGGCCCCGAAGGCCACGACGCCGACGAGCATCACTGCCACGATGCCGGTGCCGATCTTCAGCCAGGCCGGCGTCCCCCGGCCAACGCCCAGATGGCGGGCCGGACCAAGCGTGGGGTCATCCGAATGCCGGGCAGCAGCGCTGGAACGTGCCGGCGTACCGGGATCCTGGGCACTGTCTTCAGGGGGACGAACCACGTGTTGAGCCTTCTTTCACAGACGGGAGTCTGCCAATTTTACTGTCCGAAGCTGTGAAAATACCCAAGGCCGCCCTCCCCGGAGCGGCGCTGCCGGGTCCGCGCAGCCAGGGGCGCCGGGTCTAGAAGCCCAGTTTGACGAGCTGCTTCGGGTCCCGCTGCCAGTCCTTGGCGACCTTCACGTGCAGATCGAGGTAGATCCGCGTTCCCAGCAAGGCTTCGATGCCCTTGCGGGCCGTGGTGCCGACTTCGCGGAGCCGGGCGCCGCCCTTGCCGATGATGATGGCCTTCTGCGAGGGACGCTCGACGTAGAGATTGACCCGGACATCGAGGAACGGGCTGTCCTCCGGGCGGCCCTCGCGGGGCACGATTTCGTCGACGACGACGGCGAGGGAATGGGGCAGTTCGTCGCGGACGCCTTCGAGGGCAGCCTCGCGGATCAGTTCGGCGACCATCACGGCTTCCGGTTCATCCGTCAGTTCACCGTCGGGGTAGAGCATCGGCGACGGCGGCATGTGGCTGATCAGGACGTCGGCGACGGTTCCGACCTGGAACCCGTCGGTGGCGGACACCGGCACGATGTCCTTCCAGCCGTCCTCGCCGAGCACGCTGCGGCCCAGGGCGGCGACGGCGAGCAGCTGTTCGGTGAGCGCCTGCCGGTCAACCGTGTCCGCCTTGGTGACGATGGCGATGATCGGCTTGTTTCCGACGGCAGCGAGCTGGGCGGCGATGAATTTGTCCCCGGGGCCGATTTTTTCGTTCGCGGGCAGGCAGAAGCCGATCGCGTCGACTTCGGCGAGCGTATCCGCGACCAGTTCGTTGAGCCGCTTGCCGAGGAGGGTGCGGGGACGGTGCAGTCCCGGGGTGTCCACGAGGATCAGCTGGGCGTCGTCCCGGTGCACGATCCCGCGGATGGTGTGGCGGGTCGTCTGGGGTTTGGCCGAAGTGATCGCGACTTTCTTTCCGACCAGGGCATTGGTGAGGGTGGATTTGCCGGCGTTGGGCCGTCCCACCAGCACCGAGAACCCTGCCCGGTAACCGCCGTAGGCGGCTTCGGCGTCGGTCTTATTCTGCTTGCTCACGTGGGACTCCCTGTTGGATTGATGCGGCCTCGTCAAGAGGCTCTACGAGGTCAGTATCGTCTTGATCGGCGGACTTGGGAACGGCGGATGCGATGATGTGGCTGACCCGGTTCCGGCGGCCCTCCAGCCGGTCGGCGCGGAGCGCCAGGCCGTGGACTTCGACGGCGCTGCCGACGATCGGGACCCGGCCGAGTGCCTTCGCGAGCAGCCCGCCCACCGTGTCCACTTCGTCGTCCTCAAGCTCCAGGTCGAAGAGTTCGCCGAGGTCATCGATGCTCATCCGGGCGCTGACCCGGAACGTGCCGTCACCGAGCGGTACGGCTTCCGCGCTCTCGGTGTCGTATTCGTCCACGATCTCTCCGACGATCTCCTCGATGAGGTCCTCGAGCGTCACCAGCCCGGCGGTTCCGCCGTATTCGTCGATGACGATCGCGACGTGCGTGGATTCCTTCTGCAGCTCGCGCAGCAGGTCACTGACCGGTTTTGAGTCCGGCACGTAGCGCACGTCGCGGGCCAGTTCGTCGACGACGGGCGGCTCTTCGCCGGGGGCGAGATTGTGCACGACGGCGGCCACGTCCTTAAGGTAGACGATGCCGAGGATCTGGTCCGTGTTTTCACCGATGACCGGGATCCTCGAGTAGCCCGAGCGCAGGAACATCGACATCGCACGGTGCAGGCTGGAGCCGGAATCAATGCAGAGAATATCGGTCCGCGGCACCATCACGGACCGGACCATGGTGTCGCCGAAGTCGAATACGGACTGGATCAGCTCTGCTTCGTTGTCCTCGATCACGTCGGATTCGGAGGCACGGTCCACGAACTCCCGGAACTCTTCTTCGCTGAAGAAGGATTCGTTGTCGGCCGGGGCGCCCGGGGCGACGGCGCTGCCCAGGGTGACGAGCCAGCCGGGGATGGGCCCCAGGACGGTGTTAAGCGAACTGACCAGCGGAGCCGTGGCCCGGACCATGGCGCCGGAGTGGACCCGGCCGAACTGCCGCGGCGAGACCCCCACGATCACGAAGCCAACCAGCGCCATGATGCCGGTCGCGGCCATTCCGGCCAGCCAGACGTTGTCCATGAGGCTGAAGAGGAGAACGGTCACGGCGACGGCGGCCGCCGTTTCGGACCAGACCCGCCAGAACCGGAGGGCCCGCATGTGCGCGACGGGGTCCGCCAGGATGCGTTTGAGCGCAGGGCCCCTGCTCTGCAGGATGGCCTGTTCGGCGTCGTGCCGGGGCAGGAAGTTGAAGGCGGACTCGGCAGCGGTCAGGACGGCGGCGAAACTCAGGAACGCCAACGCCATGCCGGCCAGGATCAGTGGGGTCACTGAATCGTCTCAGCCGGGGCGGCTTTGCCGGTGTAGGCCGTCAGCAGTTCTCGCTGCAGTGCGAACATCTCTTCTTTTTCGTCCGGTTCGGCGTGATCGTAGCCGAGCAGGTGGAGGATGCCGTGCGTGGTGAGCAGCAGCATTTCGTCCTGGGTCGTGTGGCCGGCGTTCCGGGCCTGGACTTCGGCGACCTGCGGGCAGATGGCGATGTCGCCGAGCATGCCCTGCGGGGTGGGCTTGTCCGGGGTTCCGGGGGTGAGTTCATCCATGGGCACGGAGAGGACATCGGTGGATCCCGGCTCGTCCATCAGTTCAATGTGCAGTTTCTCCATGGCCGGTTCATCCACGAGCAGGATCGACAATTCTGCCTGCGGGTGGATGTAGAGGCGTTCGAAGATGAACCGTGACAGCCCCACCAGCGCCGCCTCATCCACGGCGACGCCGGACTCGTTGTTGACTTCAATGCTCATGCGTGTTCTCCCCGCGGTTCCCTGGAATTGGGGTGCTTGACCCGGTTTCGTTGAATTTCGTCCCAGATGCCGTAGGCGTTGACGATGTCGCCGACCAGGCGGTGCCTGACCACGTCGGCGGCGTCCAGGACGGAAAAGTGGACGTCGTCGATGCCCTGCAGGATTTCCTCGACGATCCGCAACCCCGAGCGGGTCCCGAACGGGAGGTCGACCTGGGTCACGTCGCCGGTGACCACCATTTTTGAGCCGAACCCGAGCCGGGTGAGGAACATCTTCATCTGCTCCGGCGTGGTGTTCTGCGCCTCGTCCAGGATGATAAAGGCGTCGTTGAGCGTGCGGCCGCGCATATAGGCCAGGGGCGCGACCTCGATGGTGCCGGCGGCCATCAGCCGGGGGATTGATTCCGGGTCCATCATGTCGTGCAGGGCGTCGTACAAGGGGCGGAGGTAGGGATCGATCTTGTCGCTGAGCGTGCCGGGCAGGAAGCCCAGCCGCTCCCCCGCCTCCACGGCAGGCCGGGTCAGGATGATCCGGCTGACTTCTTTTTGCTGCAGTGCCTGAACGGCCTTGGCCATGGCGAGGTAGGTCTTGCCGGTGCCTGCCGGACCGATCCCGAAGATGACGGTGTTGGCATCAATGGCGTCGACATAGTTTTTCTGGTTCAGCGTCTTCGGACGAATGGTCCTGCCACGGGTGGAAAGGATATTGGTGGTCAGCACCTCCACCGGGTTCTGCAGGGACTGGCTGCGCAGCAGCAGCACGAGCTGCTGGAGCACGGCAGGGGTAATCACGGTGTTCCGGGCCACGAGGGCACGGACCTCGTTCAGGAGCCGCATGATCCTCGGCACGTCTGCGGCCGGCCCGCTGATGGAGAGCTCGTTGCCGCGGACATGGAAGTCCACGGCAGGGAACTGCTCTTCGATGAACCGAAGCGCCTCGTCATGGCTGCCGAGTGACTGCACCATCTGATCCGCGTCGTCGAATACGACCACCTCCGTCCTCGACCCTGGGAGGGAGTGGGGGAAATCCCCTGCGGTGCGCGCTGTGGCGCTGAACCGGGCCTTGCCGTTCGCTGCTTCAGTCATGGTGTTGGCCCGCGGGCCTCTGGTCCCCTCCAGTGTGGAATTGGTCGGTCCGCCTGCATCGGGCCGGCGGCGATAATCGCCGATGGTGCCGGTGCCGGCGGGTCCTCCCATCTTACGCCAGCGCGGCGGACCGCACGCCGGTGCCTTGCGGTTCCGGCCGTCGGGGCGGCCCGGATCCGGGAATTTGATATCAAGTGTGTATCGGCCTCATATCGTTCCCGTTGCAGTTCCGGCGGCGGGTCCTTTCCCGCACCGCCGCCGGCCGGCCGTGTGCCATGCTGGAATCCGGCCCCGCCTCCACGGCGGCGAAAGAGCGCAGGGAAGGACCACGACGATCAGGCAGCGCGGGATGAAAAAGTCACCACCAGCCGGGCAGCCATGCCCCGGCTGGCTGTTGTTGGCGCTGCCTGCCGTCCTGCTGGTCTCCGGGTGTGTGGCCGGTCCCCAGACCGGGATCACCAATTCCAGCAGCCCCTCACAGCTCATCACCGGTCCGGGGGCGGCGGGAGTGCCGAGCACGAGCACACCGCTCGAGACCACCCAGGCTTCCAACAAGGCCCCGGTCTACTGGATCGGCCGAAGCAACGACAACGTGTTCCTGTAC
>JBFGBS010000136.1:0-6067 GCA_041567475.1 Arthrobacter sp. | reverse complement strand
CCCCTGACCTCCCGCGTCTCTCCGTGCACCGGATCACCGGGGGGCCATGCTTATTGGGCGGTTTGGGTCCACCCGCGCTCATCTGGGCCGCCGTCTTCCCCGCCGGCGGTGAGCTGAAGGACTTTTTCCGCTGCGGCGGCTGCCGCCTCGTGGGAGCCCTTGCGGCCGTGGGTGGTCACCGTCCCGGCCGCGTAGCCGACAATGAAGGCGCTGACGGCACCGGCGTGCGGGCCGACGGACCGCGCCGACTGCTCGGCGACCTCGATGATTTTCTCGTGGTCAACCTCCAGATCGAGGATCTGCAGGGCCTGGATCAGCCGGTTGCTCCACTGCCGCAGATCGCTGTCTTCCTCACGGGACAAGGTCATTGCTGCTCCTCTTCATAGGGCTGCCCATGGGCATGCGCCGGGCTCCCGGGATCAGCCTCCCGGTGACACCGGCCATTCTATGAGCCGACGCGGGAAGATCACCAGCTCCGGAGCCGGCGGGGCGTAAGCTCGTGGGATGGCGAGATATTTTGATGTGCACCCGCAGAATCCCCAGGCGCGCTCCATCGGCCAAGTGGTCGAAATCATCAGGTCCGGGGGCCTGATCGCCTACCCCACCGACTCCTGCTACGCCCTCGGCGCGCAACTGGGGAACAAGGAAGCGCTGGAACGGATACGGACGATCCGCCAGCTCAATGACAAACACCACTTCACGCTGGTCTGTAAGGACTTCGCCCAGCTGGGGCAGTTCGTGCAGATCGACAACGACGTCTTCCGCAGCATCAAGGCCGTCACACCGGGCAGCTTCACCTTTATCCTGCCCGCGACCAAAGAGGTCCCCAAACGGCTGCTGCACCCGAAGAAGAAAACCGTCGGCGTCCGCATTCCCGATAACCCTGTGGTCCAGGCCCTGCTGGCGGAACTCGGCGAACCGCTGCTCTCGAGCACGCTGCTGCTGCCGGACGAGGAAGAACCCCTGACGCAGGGCTGGGAAATCAAGGAACGCCTGGACCACGTGGTGGATGCCGTCGTGGACTCCGGCGACTGCGGCGCGGAACCGACCACGGTCATTGATTTCTCCGGCGGCGGAGCCGAAGTCGTGCGGCGCGGGATGGGCGACCCGTCCCGGTTCGAATAACGTCCGACGGCGCACGTCGGGTGTGCGGGCGGGTGCGGCGCGCGCTCAGGCGGACGGCGAGCTCCCGGAGGTGGCGCGTGCCGTCTGCGCCGCGGCCGGCGGTGTGCGGTTCCGGAGCCACCGGCGAATAAGGTCGCTGACCGCCATGAGTCCGGCGAGTGGCGAAAGCACCGCGGCCGTGTAGACGAAGAGGAGCCAGCTAAGAATGGTGACCGGCGACTGCCCGGTGCTCAAGAGGGAGAGTCCGCCCAACAGCCCGAGCGTCCAGAACAGGACAACGCCGAACAGGACCGCCGCCGCGGGGAAGTACTCGTTGGTCACAACGGCTTTCAGCTTGTCCATGGGTTCTCCTCCTGCCGGGCGGTAGGAAAAGTCCGCGCGGGCCACTCCCAGTATGGGGCCATCGATGGGGGGTTGCCTGATGAATCCCGGGCACGTGACGAAAATAACGGCTTCGGCGGCCGGATGCGCGGCGGAACGCGCAGTTCACCCTGCGCTGGTGCGGCAGGGCCTCGCTCGACGCGGATGCTCAGACGGCGGCGCGGACCCGCTGCAGGAAGGCGTCCAGGACGCGGCCGGCGTGTTCGTGCATGCGCTGGGACTCGGCGGCCGGCTGCTGCCGGGTCTTGGACCCGTTCAGGCGGTCCCCCAGGTACACCAGCGCCGCGAGCACTTCGGAGAGTTCCGTGTTGCTTTCCGCGCGTTGCCGCAGGAGCCTCAGGTGGGCCGCCTGCAGCGCGGGCCCCGGGGCGCAGCCGAGGTCATGGTCAAAGAGCCGGCGGCACCGGTCATAGGCCGAAAGCCCCTCGACGGGAAGGCCGGCCTGTTCATAGGCGGTGACAAGGATCGTCCACGCCCGTTCGTTGAGCGGTTCGGTACGGATTGCCGACTGCGCGAGGTTGACGGCGTCGTCGGGCAGGCCCAGCGTAGCCGCAGCCTCCGCGGCAAGGATCTGCGCTGCGACCTTGTCCGCAGCGTGGCGGATCCGTGCCTCCTCCGCCCAATCCGAGGCCAGTTCGAAGCCGAGCAGCGGTTCGGACGCGATCTCCAGCGCCTCGAGCAGCAGCGGGTAGGCCTCAGCGGGTTCCGCCTCATTGGCGGCACGCAGCAGTTTGTGGAAATTGGACAGGTCCAGATCCACCAGTTGCGGATCCAGGACATAGCCGCTGTTTGCCGTGCGCAGCGGCCCGGTCTTCGTCTGCCCCGGCTGGATCGCCCGGCGGATGCCGCTGATGTAACTCTCCAGCGTCGCGACGGCCCCATCGCTTGCACCCGCACCCCAGAGTTGCTCGATCAGGCTCGTCTTGGATACCGGCGTACCGAGATTAAGGAGCAGTATTTCCAGGATGTGCCGGGGTTTGCAGCCGCCCATGTCCGCCGCCGTCAGGGCGACTCCGTCCCGGCGAACCTCGAACGTTCCGAAGAGGCGCACTGAAATCGATGGTGTGGGTCCGGTGTGGTTTTGCACGATGTTCTCCGTATTCCCCAGGTAAAACGAACTGAATCGCTGGGTGGAGGGACGCATCAACATCGGAACTAGACGGCGCTGCGACACTGTTCCCTCCGACTTCCACTGTCACCGTGTCACGGCTGACAAGGAGGCAACAAGCGATGTCGCTACCCGACTTCGGGCCCCGAAAAAGACGGGTACAACGGTTAGTAGCCCCGAGTAGCCGGCGCCGGCCCGGTGGCAGGTAATTCTGCGCTGCAGCAAGTAGTTTCCCGCGGTTGTCCCAGTAGTGCCCGGCGGGCTGCCCCGGGGGCGGGATCACCGGTGTTCATGCGAACCGGGATCCCCGGCTAGGCTCGAAGCAGACCAGCCCCCAGCAACAGGAGACCCCGCGTGCACGCAGCGCCCCCTTCAGCCGATCCTCTGCCTCCGATGGGCCTCACCTGGGGCATCAAGCGGAGCTTCGTTGAGTACATCACGGACCTCCCGGACGGGACCGTGACCGTCTCCGCCGGGGCGGCAGTGTCCGGGTCCGGACGGTTCAGCTTTCCGGCCGCCGGCTCGGACTATGACGTCCGTACCGGCACCGGAGTCCTGCGCTTCCGGGGGGACGTCCGCCTGGCCGGCCACCACGGCATGCTCCTGTTCCGGCTGCTGGACCCGTGGGTCGAGTTTTCCGGCGGCCGGGGCGTCCTGTCAATCGGCACCGGCGCCGGCCAGGACCGCGCCGAGCTGGGCTTCGTACAGGCAACGGCTCCCCGCGAGATCGGCGGGTTCCTGGTCTGGGAGCAGGCGGACGTGCTGAACTCCCCCGCCGGCGCCGAACTGTTCGACGGCCAGTACGCCGCCGGACAACCCATGGACCCGCTGTCCATCCGGGTGCCGGCGTAATACCGTCGTCATACTTCGCCTACCGCCGCCCGATCGCGGCAGGCGGCACCGTGACGGAGGCGCCGGAATGGATACGATAAAAGACCCACCCGGCCAGCCGGCCGAACGTTGCCAAAGGAGTGCCTGCGTGCCTGAATCCGCCATCCTGGACCACAAGTCCCGTCAGCACGTACTCAGCGCCCTGGCGAGGGAGACGGGGATTGCCCGGGAAGGCACTGACTGGACGGCCTTCGAGGAGCGGTTTGACCGGAATTTCCCCGAGCTTTGCCAGTTGTTCCACGGCCTCTACGGCACCCGGGAGGACTGGCTGGCCCAACTGACGGCCCTCGTGGTACAGGCCGCCCGCTCCTGGTCGGAGCGGCCGGCGGACCTCAAGGCCCACGACGCCGCGCGCGTGGCCCACGACGGCTGGTTCCAGTCCAATGACATGCTCGGCGGCGTCTGTTATGTGGACCGTTACGCGGAGGATCTCGAGGGGATCCGCGCGAAGATCCCGTATTTCCAAGAGCTCGGCCTCACCTATTTGCACCTGATGCCGCTCTTCCTCGCACCGGAACCGCACTCCGACGGCGGCTACGCAGTCTCCAGCTACCGGGACGTCAACCCGAAACTCGGCAGCATGGAACAGCTCCGGCTGCTGGCGGCCGAATTGCGGGCCAACGGGATCAGCCTCGTGGTCGATTTCATCTTCAACCACACCTCAAACGAACACGTGTGGGCCCGGAAAGCGCTGGCAGGAAGCCCCGAGTACAGCGACTACTACTGGATGTATCCGGACCGGACCATGCCGGATGCCTTCGAACGCGACGTCCGCGAAATCTTTCCCGACGACCACCCGGGCTCGTTCGTTGAACTCCCTGACGGCCGCTGGGTTTGGGCGACGTTCCACACCTTCCAATGGGACCTCAACTACGCCAACCCGGACGTCTTCCGCGCCATGGCCGGCGAAATGCTGTTCCTCGCCAACCAGGGCATCGAAATCCTCCGGATGGATGCCGTGGCGTTCATCTGGAAGCAGCTCGGCACGCCGTGCGAGAACCTCCCCGAGGCGCACCTCCTGCTCCGCGCCTTTAACGCCGTCTGCCGGCTCGCGGCGCCCTCCCTCCTGTTCAAGTCCGAGGCCATCGTCCACCCGGACGAAGTCGCCCGCTACATTGATCCGGGTGAATGCCAGCTCTCCTACAATCCGCTTCAGATGGCCTTGATCTGGGAGTCCATGGCCACCCGGGATGTTTCCCTGCTGGCCCAGGCCCTGGAGCGGCGGCATAACATTCCGCCCGGAACCGCCTGGGTCAATTACGTCCGGAGCCACGATGACATCGGCTGGACGTTTGCGGACGAGGACGCCGCCGAACTCGGCATCAACGGCTTCGAACACCGCCGGTTCCTCAATTCCTTCTTCGTCAACCGCTTCCCCGGCAGCTTTGCCCGCGGGGTCCCGTTCCAGGACAACCCGCGCACCGGCGATTGCCGGATTTCCGGAACGACCGCGTCACTCTGCGGGCTTGAGGACGGGTCCGCCGCGGCCGTCGCCCGTATCCTGCTGGCGCACTCCGTGACCTTCAGCACCGGCGGCATTCCGCTGCTGTACCTTGGCGATGAGGTGGGTCAGCTCAACGACTACGGGTATGCGCTCGAAGACGGACACGGCACGGACAGCCGTTGGGTGAACCGGCCCCGCTACCCGGAGCAGGCCTATGCCGAACGCCACGATCAGGGGACCCCGGCCGGCGCGGTCTTTGCCGGACTGCAGCGCATGATCGCCGCACGATCCGCGACGCCGGAACTGGCCGGCACCCGGCTGGTCGATTTTGCCACGAACAACCGCGCCGTCCTGGGCTACCAACGGCCCGGTGACGGCACCACGATCCTCGCCCTCGCCAACTTCAGCGACGCTGACCAGGCCGTGTCCGCCGAAACCCTCTCCGGATGCGCAGCGGAGGCGGTCGACGTCCTCACCGGGGAGGCGCGGCGCCTCGACGCGGGTATTGTGCTTGGCCCGCACGAATTCGTGTGGCTCCGGACCGCTGCCCGGCCCTGATTTCGGGGCGCCGTCACAGGAAAGTTAAAGGTACCGGCCGCCCGCTGGTTGAGGAGAGCGTGCGGCCGGCGTCTGTGAATCGCCAGCCCCGGCACCAGCAGAAGTGTGTCTGCAGACAATGTGCCAACAAGCGGCGTGTCTGCAAGCGGCGTGTCTGCACCGCCTGAAATCTGAGCGGCAGGCTTCCGGGCCTTGCCCTCACTATGGCCTTGTCTCCTGAGAAGGGACTGAGAATGCACCGCCGGCCCGCGGCGGCCCGGCCCCTCCTGCACGCTTCCGCGGCCAACGCCCGTCGTGCAGATACCGTCCGCGGCCGTGAGCACTCCCCGCGGAGACGGGCCTGTCTGCCGATGGTTGTCTATCCTCCCGTGGTGCAGCATTGTTGGGATATGGACGAGGTCATCTCCGCTATAACGGGCAAATCCACCGGAACCCCCCGGTGGGGAGTCCGGAAGAGTTCCACCGCCGTCGCTGTCGGCGTCGTGGCCGTGGCGCTGCTGCTCGGCGGTGTGCTCCTTCTGGTGTTGCTGCAGTCCTCGCTGGTTGCCTCGACCAACACT
>JBFGBS010000135.1:0-6068 GCA_041567475.1 Arthrobacter sp. | reverse complement strand
GGAACGTCTCCGAGGAACACCGCACCGACGCCGGCCTGGCCGGGCAGCTGACCGGCGTCATCACCGCCCGGCTACGCGAGGAGATCCGCCGCCATGCCAAGTAACCCCGCCTCCCTTGAACGGACCGACGAATCCGCCGCCGATACGTCCTCCCGGCACGTCACCGCGGCCCTGACCCGGTCCTCGACCGGCACCGAGGACCTGCGCGAACTCGAATCCGGGCTCGACTCGCTGCAGTCCGATGCGCCCCGCGTCTCCCGGTTCGACTGGAGCCGGATCCTGCTCCCGGTCGCGGCCCTGGTCTTCCTGGTCCTCGCGTGGCAGTTCTACGTCTCGCTCGGACTCAAACGCCGCGACCAGGTGCCGGGCCCGCTCGACGTGCTGGGGCAGGTCGGCACGCTGTGGGCCGAAGGGTCCCTGCAGACGGCTTTGGGGACCTCGCTGCAGCGCGGGATCCTCGGTTTCCTGATCAGCGTGGCCATCGCGACGCCGATCGGACTCCTGCTGGCCCAGGTGGCCCCGTTGCGGCGCGCGTTCGGTCCGCTGGTGTCCGGGCTGCAGGTCCTCCCGTCCGTGGCCTGGGTGCCCGCGGCGATCATCTGGTTCGGGCTTACGGACGCCACGGTGTACTTCGTGGTGCTGATGGGGGCGATCCCGTCCATCATCAACGGGCTGATCTCCGGCGTGGACCAGATCCCGCCGCAATACCGCCGGGTGGGCACGGTCCTGGGCGCGTCCCGCCTGCAGCTGGCCCTGCAGATCATCCTGCCGGCGGCCCTGCCGGGGTACCTCGGCGGCCTCAAGCAGGGCTGGGCCTTCTCCTGGCGCTCGCTGATGGCCGCGGAAATCATCGCCGCCGGCGCCACCATGGGCTTCGGACTCGGGTCCATGCTGAACCAGGGCCGGGAGCTCGCCGACATGACGGTGGTGATGTCCGCGATCCTGCTCATCCTGGCGGTGGGCATCCTGATCGAACTGCTCGTCTTCGCGCCCGTGGAGAAGCGGCTCCTGCAGCGCCGCGGCCTCCTCGCCGGCAGCACCCGCTAACCCTCCTCCCCAGCAACGCGGGGTCACTTTTCGCCCATAATCCTTCCGGTTATGGGCCAAAAGTGACCCCGCGTTGCTTTTTGTGGCGGCTATGGTTCCCGGCCGGTGCCGGGAGTAGCCTTCGGCCATGGACAGGTCAACAGAGTCACCACGCGGCATCCTGGCGGGAATCGGCTCCACACCCATGATCGATCTCCAGGCCCTCGTGCCGGCAGGGTCGGCACGGCTGCTGGCCAAACTGGAATTCGCCAACCCGACCGGCAGCATGAAGGACCGGATGGCGGCCGCGGCGATAGCCGGCGCCGAGCAGCGCGGGGCCCTCCGCCCGGGGGACACCGTCGTGGAATATACGGCCGGCACCACCGGCATTTCCCTCGCCCTGGTCTGCGCCGCCAAGGGCTACGGACTGCACGTCGTCTTCTCCGATGCGTTCAGTGCCGAGAAGCGGCACACCATGGAGGCCCTCGGCGCCACCGTGGAAGACGTCGCGAGCGACGGCGGCCGGATCACCGAGTCACTGATCAACGCCATGATCGACCGGGCCGGGGAAGTCAGCCGTCAGCCCGGCCACTGGGCCTGCGACCAACTGAACAACCATGACGCCATCCAGGGGTACCTGCCCATGGGCGAAGAGATCTGGAACCAGACCGGCGGGCATGTGGACGCCTTCGTCCAATCCGTCGGAACCGCGCACTCCATCCACGGCGTGTGCCGGGCGCTGCGGGCCCACAATCCCCGCCTGCAGGCCATCGCCGTAGAGCCGGCCGAATCCGCCGTCCTTTCCGGCGGCCCCAGCGGATCCCACCGGGTCGAGGGCATCGGAATCGGATTCCTTCCGCCGCTGTGGGAGCCGGACCAGGTCGACGGGATTGAACAGGTCAGCAGCGAGGACGCCATGGTCATGGGGCGCAGGCTCGCCCGGGAAGCCGGGATCTTCGCCGGCACCTCCACCGGCGCCAACGTTGTGGCGGCGCTGCGGGTCGCGGAACGGCTGGGGCCCGAGGGCGTCGTCGTGACCGTCGTCGTCGACTCCGGACTGCGGTACCTCAGCACCGAGCTGTACAGCTAGCCAGGCGTTCTTCGACCTCCAACGCGGGGTCACTTCTGGCCCATTAATCCTCGGATTATGGGCCAAAAGTGACCCCGCGTTGCTTTATCCGGGGCCGGGTGCGGGCCCAGTGTGACGTGGCGTTACCTTGCGTGAACGGGTGTTTCCGCGCCGTTGTTCCGCCGCATAACGCGGCCCTATCGTCGATCTATGGCAATTCAGGACATCTACCCCACAGCGCTTCGCCTGCTCGGCCGACCCGTGCTGGTCGTCGGCGGCGGCCCCGTCGCCGCACGCCGCGCCAAGGGGCTGCTCGACGCCGGCGCCCGCGTCAGCGTTGTGGCCCCCGTTGCCTCCCCGCAGCTCCGCGACCTCGCCGCCGCCGGGCTCCTCAGCTGGGAGCCGCGCCCGTACCGCGGCTCCGACGTCGACGGCGTCTGGTTCGTCCAGACCGCGACCGGCGATTCCGCCGTGGACGCCCGGGTGGCGGCCGACGCCGAGGCGCAGCGCATCTGGTGCGTCAACGCCTCGGACCATGAGTCCTCCGCGGCCTGGACTCCCGCCGTCGCCGTCGTCGACGACGTCAAGATTGCGGTCAACGCAGGGGGAGACCCGCGCCGCGCCATGGCCCTGCGCGACGCCGTCGCCACCGCACTGGAAACCGGTGACCTGCCGCTGCGCCGGCACCGTCCCTCGAACAACCCCGCCCCCGGCTCGGTCGCCCTCGTCGGCGGCGGCCCGGGCGACACCGGCCTCATCACCGTCCGCGGCCGGCGGCTGCTGGGCCAGGCCGACGTCGTCGTCGCCGACCGGCTCGGCCCCCGCGACCTGCTGGCCGAGCTCGCCCCCGACGTCCGCGTGATCGAGGTCGGCAAGACTCCCGGCCACCACCCCGTGCCGCAGGCCGAGATCAACACCATCCTGGTCGCGGAGGCACAGGCCGGGCACCGCGTGGTCCGGCTCAAGGGCGGGGACCCGTACGTCCTGGGCCGCGGCGGCGAGGAAGCCGAATTCTGCCGGCAGCACGGCATAGAGGTCGAAGTCGTCCCCGGCGTGACCTCAGCCATCTCGGTCCCCGCCGCGGCCGGCATCCCGGTCACGCACCGTGGACTGGCGAAGGGATTCAGTGTGGTCACCGGCCACGAGGAGCTCTCCGAGGTCCCGGCCCGGGCCGACCACACTGTGATTCTGCTCATGGGGGTGGGTCAACTCCGCGACTCTGCCGCGTCCCTGGCCCGCGCCGGTTTGCCAGCGGGGACGCCTGTTGGCATCGTAGAGAACGGGTACCTGCCGAACCAGCGGGTAACCATCGGAACCCTCGGGACCATTGCGGACCAGGCGGAGGACGCCGGCGTCGCAAACCCCGCCGTGATCGTGATTGGTGACGTGGTCCGCGTCAGCCCGTTTGCGCCGTCGCACTTCAAGACCGCGGACTACAGCACCACGTCCCCGAACGCTCCACGCCGTGCCCGGACGCCCGCCCTGGCGCCCTAGTCGTACCAGCCAGACCCGTAGCCCAACCGAATAGCCCGAAGAACCAAAGGAACACAGCCGTGTCAACAAACACCCCTGTAGGAACCGCCGCCCGCCCGCTGCGCGTCGCCGTCGTCGGCTCCGGCCCCGCCGGTGTCTACGCCGCGGACATCCTGACCAAAAGCGAGGCCGTGAAAAGCGGCGAGCTCACCGTCAGCATCGACCTCTTCGACCGCTACCCGGCGCCCTACGGCCTCATCCGCTACGGCGTGGCGCCGGATCATCCGCGCATCAAGGGGATCGTCAACGCGCTGCACAAGGTCCTGGACCGCGGCGACATCCGGTTCTTCGGGAACGTCGACTACGGCACGGACCTTTCCATCGAGGACCTGAAAACGCACTACGACGCCGTCATCTTCGCCACCGGCGCGATCAAGGACGCGGACCTGAACATCCCCGGCATCGAGCTGGAGGGATCCTTCGGCGGCGCGGACTTCGTCTCCTGGTACGACGGGCACCCGGACGTCTCCCGCGACTGGCCGCTCGAGGCCAAGGAAATCGCCGTGATCGGCAACGGCAACGTGGCCCTGGACGTGGCCCGCATGCTCTCCAAGCACGCCGATGACCTCCTCGTCTCCGAGATCCCGGACAACGTCTACCGGGCCCTGAAAGACTCGCCCGTGACGGACGTGCACGTCTTCGGCCGCCGCGGCCCGGCGCAGGTGAAGTTCACCCCGCTGGAGCTCCGGGAACTCTCCCACTCCAAGGACGTGGACATCATCCTCTACGCCGAGGACTTCGAGTTCGACGCCGAATCGGACCGTCAGATCCAGAGCAACAACCAGACCAAGACCATGGTCGCCACCCTCACCAACTGGATCGCCGAGCAGCCCGAGGACCTCTCCGAGCTCACGGCCTCCCGCCGCCTGCACCTGCACTTCCTGCACAACCCGGTCGAGGTCTACGACGACGCCGCAGCCCCCGGCCGCGTCGCCGGCATCAAGTTCGAGCGGACCGAGCTGGACGGCACCGGGAACGCCCGCGGCACCGGCGAGATTGTGGACTACCCGGTCCAGGCCGTGTACCGGTCCATCGGCTACTTCGGCTCGGCCCTGCCCGAGGTCGAATTCGACCACCGGAAGGGTGTGGTCCCGAACGAGGGCGGCCGCGTCCTCGACGCTACCGGCACCCACGTGCCCGGCGTCTACGCGACCGGCTGGATCAAGCGCGGCCCGGTCGGGCTGATCGGCCACACCAAGGGCGACGCCCTCGAGACCGTGACCTACCTGCTCGAAGACCGCGAAAACCTCCCGGCAGCCGCGGTACCGGAGCCCGGCGCCGTCGTCGAACTGCTGGAGAGCCGCGGCGTGCAGTACACCAGCTGGGAAGGCTGGCTGGCGCTGGACGCCCACGAACTGGCCCTGGGCGCCGAGGCAACCGCCGCCGGCAGCTCACACGGCGTTGAGGTGGTCCGTGAGCGCATCAAGGTGGTCCCTCGCGAAGACATGGTCAGCATTTCCCGCGGCGGGGTGGCCGCGCAGGTCTGATTCCTCCCGCCTCACAGCAACGCGGGGTCACTTTTCGCCCATCCTGACGGAATTTATGGGCCGAAAATGACCCCGCATCGCGTGGTTGATCAGTAGGCTTAGCGTTATGAGTGCGCCCCGACTGACCGCATCCGCCCAGTATCCTGCCCGCCGGGCGGGGGTCCGCGCGTGAGGCTGCGGCGCAGCAACGCATCCGGCCGCGGCTATCGCCGGGTTCCGGCCGGGACCGGCTTCAGCTACAAGGACCTGGACGGCTCGACGCTGCCGCCCGGAGAGATCCGGGACCGGCTGGAGGGCATCGGCATCCCTCCGGCCTGGACCGACGTCTGGATCGCGCCGTTCGAGAACGGGCACATCCAGGCGGTCGGGGTCGACGCCGTCGGGCGGCGCCAGTACATCTACCACCCGGCCTGGCGCGAGCGGAAGGACCGGCTGAAGTTTGACCGGTCCATGCAGCTCGCCGAGACGCTGCCCGGTGCGCGCCGCCTCGTCACGATCGACCTCCGCTCGGAGGGGATGAGCCGGGAGCGGATCCTGGCGGCCGCCTTCCGGATGCTCGACACCGGATCGCTCCGGGTCGGGTCCGAGCGGTACACCAATGAGAACGGCAGCCACGGCCTCTCCACCCTGCTCTGCGCCCACGTCGCGGTGCGCAAGGAGGAACTGCGGCTCAGTTTCCCGGCCAAGAGTGGCCAGACCTGGGATTCGCGGATTGACGACGCCGACCTCGCCGCCGTCGTCCGCCTGCTCAAGCGCCGCGGTCCTAACGCCCGGCTGCTGGCCTACAAGGAAAGCCGGCGATGGTCCCCGGTGTCCAGCGCCGACATCAACGACTACGTCAAGGAGCGCACCGGGGAGGATTTCACCGCCAAGGACTTCCGGACGCTCCGGGGAACCGTCGCCGCTGCCGTCAGCCTGGCCCGGAGCGGGCCGCAGGCGAAGGTTTCGGCGCG
>JBFGBS010000134.1:0-6074 GCA_041567475.1 Arthrobacter sp. | reverse complement strand
GGGAACATGGTCAGGACGACGGCGGCACCGGCCACGGCGTCCGCGGCCGTCGCCGCGGTGGCGATCCCGTGTGCCCGGGCTGTCTCCAGCGCCTCCGGAACAACGTCGAAGCCCACCACGGTGTAGCCGGCGTTGACGAGATTGACGGCCATCGGGCCGCCCATGTGTCCGAGGCCCAGAAAGGCGATGGTGCCGCTGTCCGCAGTGGTTTCAGGCATGGTTCTTCTCCTTTGAAGAAAGTTGCAGTTCCCGATCGCCGAGCGGCGCAAAGTAGGCTTCGACGTCCTCGTCCGTCACCTCGGCAAGGGACGCGGGCCGCCAGTGCGGCGTCCGATCCTTGTCCACGACCTGGGCCCGGATGCCCTCGCGGAAGTCCGGCCCGGTGAGGCACCGCAGTCCCACCCGGTACTCCTGCGCCAGGGCGTCGGGCAGGTCCATCCCCCGGACCCGGCGGAGCGAGGCCAGCGTGAGTTTGACGGCGGTCGGGGACTTGGCTTCGATCGTTTCCGCGGCCGATGCGGCGTCCCCGCCGGCCTCGCGCAGCCGGTGCAGGATCTCTCCCGCGTCGCTGCCGGTGTAACAGCGGTCAATCCAGTCCCGCTGCTGTTCCAGGGCCGACGGCGGCGCCGGCTCCGCGAAGCGGGCGACGGCGGGTTCCGCCGGTTCGGTTTCCAGCGCCGCCGCCAGGTCCGCGAGCCGCTCGGACGGCACGAAGTGGTCCGCGAGGCCCAGGAAGATTGCGTCGGCGCCCGAGAGGTGCGCCCCGGTCAGGGCGGCATGGGTCCCGGATTCGCCCGGCGCTCGGGAGAGCAGCAGCGTCCCGCCGACGTCGGGCACAAAACCGATGGTGGTTTCCGGCATGCCCATCCGGGTGCGTTCGGTGACGATCCGGACCGACCCGTGCGCGGAAATCCCCACCCCGCCGCCGAGCACCAGCCCGTCCATCAAGGCCACGTACGGCTTCGGATACGCGTCGATCAGGGCATTGAGCCGGTACTCCTCGGCCCAGAACTCCGCCGTGGCGGTCCCGCCGGCGAGCATGTCCCGGTAGATCGCGACGATGTCCCCGCCGGCACAGAGTCCGCGGTCGCCGGCGCCCCGGACCAATACGGTGTGCACGGTGCCCTCGTCCGCCCATTGCGCCAGCTGCGCCAACATGGCCGAGGCCATGCCGGCGGTGAGGGCGTTGACGGCCTTGGGCCGGTTGAGCGTGACGACGCCAAGGCGGCCCCGCTGCTCGAACAGGACTTCTTCGATCGCAGCCCCCGGTGCCGGATCGGCTGCGGCCGTGCGCCGTCCTGCCATCAGCTGCCGGCCGGCATTACGAAGCTCGCACCCTGGCGGATGCCGGAGGGCCAGCGGGTCGTGACGGTTTTGGTCTTGGTATAGAACCGGAACGCATCGGCGCCGTGCTGGTTGAGGTCGCCGAAGCCGGAGGCCTTCCAGCCGCCGAAGGTGTAGTAGGCGATCGGCACCGGGATGGGGACGTTGATGCCGACCATGCCCACCTGGACGCGGCTGGCGAAGTCGCGGGCGGCATCGCCGTCGCGGGTGAAGATGGCTACGCCGTTGCCGAATTCGTGTTCGCTGCACAGCCGGAGGGCCTCGTCGTAGTCCTCCGCGCGGAGCACGCTCAGCACGGGGCCGAAGATCTCTTCCTTGTAGATCGTCATGTCCTTCGTGACGTTGTCGAAGAGGGTCGGGCCGACCCAGAAGCCGCCGTCGTAGCCCTCAACTGCCAGGCCCCGGCCGTCGGCGACCAGGGTGGCGCCGGCCGTCACGCCGGCGGCGATGTAGCCTTCGATCCGTTCCTTCGCGGCGGCCGTCACCACCGGCCCGAAGTCCGAGTCGGCCGCGAGGCTGGGACCGACTTTCAGGGCGGCGACGCGTTCCGTGAGCTTTGCGACGAGGGCGTCGCCGGTGGCCTTCCCGACCGGCACGGCGACCGAGATCGCCATGCAGCGCTCCCCCGCGGAGCCGAAACCGGCGCCGATCAGGGCGTCCGCGGCCATGTCCAGGTCCGCGTCCGGCATGATCACCATGTGATTCTTCGCCCCGCCGAAACACTGGGCGCGCTTGCCGTGGGCGGCCGCCGTCGCGTAGATGTACTGCGCGATCGGGGTCGATCCGACGAAACCAATGGCCTGGACCCGAGGATCCTCCAGCAGGGCGTCGACGGCTTCCTTGTCCCCGTTGACGACGTTGAACACCCCCGGTGGCAGGCCTGCTTCGGTGAACAGTTCGGCCAGGCGCAGCGGCACGGACGGATCCCGCTCGGAGGGCTTGAGGATAAAGGAGTTGCCGGCCGCAAGGGCCGGCCCGGACTTCCAGAGCGGGATCATGGCGGGGAAGTTGAACGGGGTGATGCCGGCGACCACGCCGAGCGGCTGGCGCAGGGAATGGACATCGATGCCGGCTCCGGCGCTGTCGGAGAACTCGCCCTTGAGCAGGTGCGGGGCGCCTGCGGCGAATTCCACCACCTCGATGCCGCGCTGGATGTCGCCCTTGGCGTCCGGGAAGGTCTTGCCGTGCTCCGATGAAAGCAGGGTGGCCAGTTCATCCATGTTCTCGTTGACGAGGTCAACAAACTTCAGCAGGATCCTGCCCCGGCGCTGCGGATTCATGGCAGCCCATTCGGACTGGCCTTTCTCCGCGCTGGCCACCGCGTTGCGGACTTCCTCAACGCTGGCCAGCGGCAGCCGCGCCTGCACCTCGCCGGTGCAGGGATCGAACACGTCGCTGAACCGGCCCGAGGTGCCGTCCACCCGTTGACCGTCGATGTAGTGGGATAGCTCGCGAACCATTTCTCGACTGCTCCTTTTGTGCCTGTGGTTGTCCGGTGGTGACGGGCCGGCCGGCCTCTTCGTTGATGGCCGGTGTGGTCCCCGTGATCCCCGGTGACGGTGGCCGCTTGTGAGCCAGGCCACCTTCATTGCCGAATCTACTCGGACTTCCTACTAAATTCCAGAGGGGCCGCTACGGCCTGCCGCTTCGCCGAACGGCCAAGTTCGGTAAGTTAGGGGGTGTGAAGATTGCTACCTGGAACGTAAACTCGCTTCGTGCCCGCGCCGACCGTGTGGAGGCGTGGCTGCAGCGCTCGGACTGTGACGTCCTGGCAATCCAGGAAACGAAGTGCAAGGACGAAAACTTCCCGTGGGAGCTGTTCGAAAACAACGGCTACGAGGTGGCGCACTTCGGCCTGAGCCAGTGGAACGGGGTGGCGATTGCCTCCCGCGTGGGCCTCGACGACGTCGAACGGACGTTCCTTGACCAGCCGGTATTCGGCAAGAACGGGAAGGACCCCGTGCAGGAGGCCCGGGCAATCGGCGCCACGTGCGGCGGCGTCCGGGTCTGGAGCCTCTATGTTCCCAATGGCCGTGCCCTCAACGACGAGCACATGCCCTACAAGCTCAGCTGGCTGGACACGCTGAAAACCCACGCGCAGGGCTGGATCACCACCGACCCGGAGGCCCAGATCGCCCTGATGGGCGATTGGAACATCGCCCCGCTGGACGAGGACGTCTGGGATATCGAGTATTTCCGCGCCGAGGGCCTGACTCACGTCAGCGAGCCCGAACGGGCGGCCTTCCGGGCCTTCGAGGACGCCGGCTACCAGGACGTCGTCCGCCCGCACGCACCCGGCCCCGGCGTGTACACCTACTGGGACTACACCCAGCTGCGCTTTCCGAAGAAAGAGGGCATGCGGATCGACTTCGTCCTGGCTTCCCCCGCGCTCACGTCCCGCGTGACCGGGGCGATGATCGACCGCGAGGAACGGAAGGGCAAGGGCGCCTCGGACCACGCCCCCGTCATCGTCGAACTGGCCGACTGATGGCCATGGGCCGTGGAAGCATCGTGATCCCGTGACCGGAAACCTGTACCGGGGCCAGGCCGGGCTGCCGTTTTCCTCTGCACTCCGGGTCTATGAGCCCCTGGAGGCCTTCCCGGCCGGCCAGCAGGACTCCCTGCGCACCGCCGCAGCCGGCGCCGCGTCCCGGGCGGCAGTGGAAAATGCCGAACTGCTGGCCTCCCTGGGCCGCATCACCCGCCCCGGGGGCGACCCGTTTCCCACCGGGCGGACCGACCTTGTGCGGATCGTGCCGGCCCCCTCGGACGGAACGAAGCCACCGGCCGCAGCCGGCGCGGGATCCGGGGCCGCCACACCGGAGCCGTCCCCGGATCCGGAACAACTCCTCTACTGCCCCAGCCAGCTGGTCCTCCGGGCAGGCCTGGCTGCCAACGCGCTGATGGAAGGCATCCACGGGCCGCTGGCCCAGCTCCTGATCCCGGTGGAGCAGCGGGACAAGCACCAGGGACGCATCGACGAGGTCCGGGCGCACGAGGGCACCGTCCGCGTCCACACCCGCGCTTCCACCTGGGGTATCCCGTTCAGCTGGTTCTGCCTCTTCCAGGAATCGGATCTCACCGAAGTCATCGAGTCCGAGGGCCACATCGCAACCGTCCGGATCCGGGCGAAAATCGGCGAGGCGCTGGAACGGGTGCATTTCGCGATCGCGCATTTGTCCGTCGCGGCGCCGGACCTGGACATGCTCGAGGACCTGACGCAGCTTACGGAGTGGCTCGAGCTCTTCCACCCGGGCTCGGTCGTGGAGCTCGACTACGGCGCGGTCGCCGACAAGGTCTTCCCGGACGATTCCCCGCTCGATGTGAGGCTGGGCATCGAATGCCTGGCCGAAGGCGACATGACCGGGGCCGCGGCCGCGTACCGCAGGCTTGCCTCCCGCTGGATCCCGATCAGGCAACTGGCCCGCGCCTCCTGAGCGGTTCCAGCGGACCTAGCCTGCTGGTTGCCCGGCGTCGCCGGACGCGGTGGCGCCGTGGGGCGGCGCCGTCGTGCTCCTGACGATGAGCCGGTGCGGCGCCACTGCCGACCGGACAGAGTCCGGCACTCCGCTTAGTTCGTCGAGGAGCATCCTGGCCGCGAGCTCCGCCTGCTCATCGGGACGCTGCCCCACGGTGGTGAGTCCCACCGCAGCCGAAAATTCGTGATCGTCGATGCCAATGACGGACAGGTCTTCCGGAACCCGGATGCCTGCCCGCTTGGCCTCAAAGATCACACCCATGGCCATCTCGTCAGATGCGCAGAAAATTGCCGTGGGCTTCGGCCCGGGTTTGCTCCAGAGCCGCTGAAAGGCCCGCTGCCCGCTCTCCAGCGTAAAGTCGCCGGACTCATCCCACTCCGGCCTGATGGCAAGCCCTTCCGCCGCCATGATTTCGTGGAAGGCCCTGATCCGGATGCGGGGAACGTCAAAGTTCAGGTCGGTTTCATCGTCGCCGTGCAGCAGGGCGATTTCCCGGTGGCCGATCCCGATCAGGTGGCGGACCGCATCCGCCGCCGCGGCGTAGTCGTCGATCCCGATGTATGCGCAATCCTCGACGTGCCCGCCGACGACCACCAACGGAATGTCGATCTTCTGGAGATGATCAAGTTCTTCGGGGGACAGCGCCATACAGAGCACCACAAGGGCATCGATCTGCTTGTAGACCATGGTCTTGCTGAAGAGCCGTTCCCGGTTGCTGCCATGGCCGCCCAAATTGAAGAGCGAGAGGCCGTACTGGCGGGCATGGAGTTCACGGTCCGCTCCTTCGATGGCCTGGGCGAAAAACCAGCGGCTGACGAATGGGGCCAGCACTCCGATGGTCCGGGTGCGCCCGGTGGCCAGCCCCGAAGCCGCGGAAGAGGCAACGTAGCCGAGGTCCGCGGCGATGCCCAGGATCTTCTCCCGCGTGGCGGGCGAGACCCTGGGCAGTCCGCGGACGGCACGTGAGACAGTGGCGGTCGAAACTCCCGCCGCAGCGGCTACATCCTCGATGCTGACGCCATGGCGGCCGCCGCGCTGAGCCCTGTCTGATGTCCGTGTCACGCTATCCCTTATCGATTATCTGCAGCGGTTTCAATTTCCCTCTGCCGGACTGGCGCTGTTGCGCTTGGCGTTGCCGCCCTGGTGGCCGGCTGGTTACCCCTTCAGCCCGCCCGCAAGCAGGCCGCGGACAAAGAATCGCTGCAGACCGAAGAAGACCGCCAGCGGGACAATGATTGACACAAACGCCGC
>JBFGBS010000133.1:0-6080 GCA_041567475.1 Arthrobacter sp. | reverse complement strand
GACATTGTCTACGTCATCAACCGCGGCACCAACGGCCTGGAACTCATCAGCGCCCTGGTCATCCAGAACCTCGTCGGCGAAGGCCAGGTGATCGGCGTCGGGTCTGCCCTCGCCGTCATCCTCCTGGTCATCTCGCTGGTTCCCATCACTTTCTACCTGTCCCGCGCCTTCGGAAAGGACAAAGAGGCATGAGCATCACAAACCCGGCCCATGCCGTACCCGCCGCCGGCACGGAATCAACCGCCCCCGCAGGAACCGGCAGCACCGGGCGCCCGCGCAACAACAAAAAGCCCGCGAAGCGGCACTACGGCGTCCACATCTTCCTGACCGTGCTCGCCGCCATGTGGCTTGTCCCGCTGGTCTGGACCATCTTCACTTCGCTTCGCCCCAAGGCGGACACGGACAAGTACGGCTACTTCAGCTTCGAAGGCGCCTTCAACTTCGATAACTTCATCCGGGCCTGGACCCAGGGCGGCTTCGCGCAGTACGCGTGGAACTCCGCCCTGATCACCATCCCGTCCGTCATCCTGATCCTGTTTTTCTCCTCGATGATGGCGTTCGCGGTCAGCCGGGTGAACTGGAAGTTCAACATCACCCTCCTGATCATGTTCACCGCCGGCAACCTGCTGCCGCCGCAGGTCCTGGCCGCACCGCTTTTCCAGATGTTCAAACTCACCGAACTTCCCTACAGCGTCAGCGACTCCGGGAGCCTGCTCAACACCTACATCGGTGTCATCGCCGTGGACACCGCTTTCCAGATCGGCTTTGTCACCTTCGTCCTCTCGAACTACATGAAGGCCCTCTCTCACGAACTGACCGAGGCCGCCCTCGTCGACGGCGCCGGCATCTGGCGCCAGTACTGGGAAATCATCCTCCCCTTGTGCCGGCCTGCCCTGGCCGCCATGGGCACCCTCGAAGTCATCTTCGTGTACAACGACTTCTTCTGGCCCCTGCTGTTCCTGCAGAGCGGAGACCGCCTGCCGCTCACCACGGCGGTCAACAACCTCCAGGGCCAGTTCCTCTCCGACTACAACCTGATCGCCGCCGGCGCCATGATCACGGCGATTCCCGCGCTGGTGATCTACCTGCTGCTCCAGAAGCACTTCGTCGCCGGCCTGACCCTGGGCTCCAGCAAAGGATAATCGTGCACAACACCACCATTGCAACGGAGTCCGCCGACGGGCGAACCGGATCGCCCGCCATGTCCCTCCGTCAGCACAGCCAGTAAGGACCAGAAATGCTCGCCGCCGCCCGCCACTCCGCCATTATTGCCGAGGTCCAGCGTGAACGGATCGTCCGTGTCGCGGACCTGGCCAAACTGCTGGGAGTCTCGCTGATGACTGTCCGGCGGGACATCGAGACGCTGGATGCGGCGGGCGCCCTGGAGAAGATCCACGGCGGCGCGAAGCTGCCCGGCGGCGTCGGCACGCACGAGCCCGGCTTCGAGCTCAAGGCGACCGAACTGCAGGCCGAAAAAATGGCCATCGCGGGTGAGGCCGCCGCCCAGGTGCGTGAGGGCATGGCGGTGGGTCTCAGCGCCGGCACCACCACCTGGGCCCTGGCCCAACTCCTCGCTACCGGGCCGCGGATCACCGTCGTCACCAATTCGGTCCGGATCGCCGACGTCTTCCAGCAGGGCGGCTCGCAATCCACGGTGATCATCATCGGCGGCGAGCGCACCCCCTCGGACGCCCTGGTCGGTCCGCTCGCCACCGCCGCCCTGCACCAGCTTCACCTCGATGTGCTCTTCCTCGGCGTCCACGGCGTGGACGCCGAGGCCGGCTTCACCACCCCCAACGTGCTGGAAGCCGAAACCAACCGGGCCTTCGTAGCGACAGCCCGCCGCGTCGTCGTCCTGGCCGACCACACCAAATGGGGCACGCTGGGCATCAGCAGCTTCGCGGGCCTGGAGGACGCCGACGAGCTCATCAGCGACGACCGCCTCCCCGGGGAAGCACGGCGCATCCTCGGCGAACGCGTCGGACGGCTGCGCCTCGCCACCGTCACCCCCGCCGGCTGACCCGCCCCCCTCTTAGTCCCCGCACCCCTCCCGAAACGGGCGACCACCGCCTAACAACCATGCCTGGAGCCGCTTTGAACGCCCTGCCCGCCACCCCTACCGCCGGCACCACCGCCCTTGAACCGCTCTACCTGCGGCGCTCCGGGACGGCCCTGCTGATCGATTTCAGCACCGGCGAGCCGGCTGTGCTGCACTTCGGCGCCGATCTGGGTTCCGCCCTCCCCGATCTTTCCCTGCTGGGGGCCCCGGTGGCGCCGTCCTCGCTGGACATCCCCGTGACGCTCGGCCTGATCCCGCAGGGCTCATCCGGCTGGCGCGGGCGTCCGGGCCTCCGCGGCCACCGCGACGGCCAGGCTTTCTCGGCCCGCCTTCGGGCCGTCTCGGCGACGGTTACAGAAAGCGGGGCGGCCAGCGTTGCGGTCATCACGCAGGCCGACGACGCCGCCGGAATCACGGTCCGGACCGAAATCCGGATCAACGACGGCGGCCTGGTGCAGCTCCGGCACACGCTGACCAACGACGGCGCCGGCAGCTACGCCGTCGAGGAGCTGGCTTTGACCCTGCCGGTGGGACGGCCCGCCACGGAAATCCTGGACCTCACCGGCCGCTGGTGCCGGGAGTCCCACCCCCAGCGGCTCCCGTTGCGACAGGGCACCTGGGTACGTTCCGGCCGGCACGGACGCACCGGCCACGACGCCTCGCTGCTGCTGGCTGCCGGGACCGCGGACTTCGGCAACCGGCACGGCCAGGTCTGGGCCGTACACCTGGGCTGGAGCGGAAACCATGAGAGCTTCGTGGACACGATCGGTGACGGCCGGACCGTAATCGGCGCCGCCGAACTGCTCGGTTCGGCCGAAGTCATGCTCGAACCGGGCGGCGCGTACGAGACGCCGTGGCTCTTCGCCGCCTACTCGGACGCCGGCCTGGACGGCATCAGCGCGGCGTTTTACGCCTGGTTCCGTGCCCGCCCGCACCACCCCGGGACGCGCTCCGGCAAGCCCCGGCCCGTCGTGCTGAACGTCTGGGAAGCGGTCTACTTCGACCACCGGCTGCCGATCCTGCTGGAGCTGGCGGAAGCTGCCGCCGCGCTCGGCGTCGAACGGTACGTCCTCGACGACGGCTGGTTCCGGCACCGCCGCAACGATCAGGCCGGACTCGGCGACTGGTACGTCGACGAGGAGCTCTGGCCCGACGGCCTGACCCCGCTGATCGACGCCGTCACCGGGCACGGCATGGAGTTCGGGCTTTGGGTCGAACCCGAAATGATCAATGAGGATTCCGATCTGGCCCGCGCCCACCCGGACTGGATCTCCGGTCCGGCCCGGCCGGACACCGCCACGGGCCGGCTGCCCGAACGCTGGCGGAACCAGCAGGTCCTTGACCTGGTCAACCCTGACGCCTGGCAGTACATCTACGACCGGCTGGACGATCTCCTCAGCACCAACCGGATCAGCTACCTCAAATGGGACCAGAACCGGGACCTGACCGAGATGGGCCACGACGGCGCCGCATCGGTCCACGCCCAGACCCTCGCCGTCTATCGGTTGCTGGACGAACTGCGCAAGGCCCATCCCGACGTCGAAATCGAAAGCTGCTCCTCCGGCGGTGCCCGGGTGGATCTTGGCATCCTTGAGCGCACGGACCGGGTCTGGGGCTCGGACTGCAATGACGCCCTGGAGCGCCAGACGATCCAGCGATGGACCGGAATGGTGGTGCCGCCGGAACTGGTGGGCTCCCACATCGGCCCCACCACCTCGCACACCACGGCCCGCACCCATGATCTGTCTTTCCGTGCCATCACGGCGCTCTTCGGGCACTTCGGCATGGAATGGGACCTCCGCCAGCTCACTGACGGCGAGCGCAGCGAACTCGCAGCGGCCATCGCGCTCTACAAGGAACAGCGCGGACTGCTGCACAGCGGCCGCATGGTGCGGGCGGACGAGCCCGACCCGTCGCTGATGCTGCACGGCGTCGTCTCTCCCGACGGCGGCGAGGCGCTGTTCGCGCTCGTGGCTGTCGCGACGTCGTTCGCCGAGATCCCCGGAAACGTTGCCCTGCCAGGGCTGGCGCCGGAGACAAACTACCGTGTCGAGCTCATCTACCCTCCCGCCGCCGACGGCCACACCTTCACACAGATCCGGCCCCCGGCCTGGGTATCCTCCGGTATCGAGGTCAGCGGCCGGTTCCTGGCCGAGGCCGGGCTGCCGATGCCGGTCCTGAACCCGGAACACGGGGTGCTCCTGAGGGTGCGCGCCATCGAGTCCGCCGGATCTGAAACTTCGCAGGCAGCAGACCGGCGTGGTTAGCATGACGGGTATCGCCAAACGGGAGTACCAGCTCGCCGACGGGCGCGACATCATCTACTTCGATGACGCCGATACCGCCTTGGCCCCCGAGCGGGGGCCGGACCTGCGCGAACCGTCGGTCCGCCCGCCGACGGCCTCCATGCGCCAGGATGTCCTGACCGGCGAATGGATCACCGTGGCGTCCGCCCGGCAGAACCGCGTAATGCTGCCGCCGGCGCACCTGGATCCGTTGGCGCCGGCGACGGCAGCGAACCTCTCCGAGGTACCCAGCCTGTACGACGTCGTCGTCTTCGAGAACAAGTCCCCGTCCTTCGGGCCGGAACTGGCCGGACCGGAGGCCCCCGCCGGGCTGGAAGACCTGGACAGGATCGGCCTGGGACGCAGCCGGACGTCCGTGGGCCGGTGCGAAGTCGTGTGCTTCTCCCCCGAACACACCGGCTCGCTCGGAGCGATGCCCCTGTCCCGGATGCGGACGGTGGTGGAAGCCTGGGCGGACCGGACGGCCGTCCTGTCCGCCCTGCCCGGGGTCCAACAGGTCTTCCCGTTCGAGAACCGCGGCGAGGCCATCGGGGTGACCCTGCACCACCCGCACGGGCAGATTTACGCCTACCCGTTCATCACGCCCCGGACGGCGCAGCTGATCCGCTCGGTGGAAAGCTACGGGCCGACCCTCTTCGAGGACATCCTGGCCTCCGAGCAGAAGTCCGAGCGGGTGATCCTCCAAGGCGAGCACTGGACCGCGTTTGTTCCGTTCGCGGCCCGTTGGCCGCTGGAAGTCCATATCCTGCCGCACCGGCACGTACCTGACCTGGCCGCCACCACGTCCGAGGAACGGGACGAGTTTTCCCGGTTGTACGGCGAACTCCTGCGGGGCGTGGACGCCCTGTATGAGACGCCGACGCCGTATATCTCAGCCTGGCACCAGGCGCCGGTCCACGCCCACCGGGACGATATCCGGCTGATGCTTCAGCTGACGTCGCCGCGGCGGGAGGAATCGAAGCTGAAATTCCTGGCCGGCTCCGAGGCCGCGATGGGTGCCTTCATTGCGGACATCCCGCCGGAAACCGCCGCCGCCCGGCTTCGGGATGCCCTGGCCGGACTCACCCCGGCCGGCTGACCGGGTCTAGACCCGGACGAGCCCGGCCGCTTCGGCAAGGAGCTGCACGGAGCGCAGGCGCCCTTCGGTGCCCGTGCCCTGGTGCGCGACGATGAGTTCGTCGGCGTCGGCGTGCACCGCGAATCCTTCCAGGTACTCCACCACGGCCTCCGGCGTCCCGACGGCGGAGTACGTCATCATCTGGGCCAGATGCTGGCCCTGCGGTGAGTCCAGGATCATGTCCGCCTCATCATCGCTGAAGATCCTGCCGTTCCCGAAGAACAGCGACACGCGTGCGCGTTTGGTCGCCTGGAACATGGACTGCGCCTCGGCCGCGGAATCCGCGGCGATCACGTTGACGCCGGCAATCACGTGCGGGGCGTCGAGCTGCGCCGAAGGCCTGAACTCCCGACGATAGGCCGCCACAGCATCCTTCAGGGCATTGGGCGCGAAGTGCGAGGCAAAAGCGTAGGGCAGGCCAAGCCGGGCCGCGAGCTTCGCGCCGAACAACGATGACCCCAGGATGTACAGCGGCACGTCCGTGCCCTTGCCGGGGACGGCCTCAACGCCCGGGATGCGGGTGGGGCCGGTCAGGTAGCCCTGCAGCTCCAGGACGTCCTGCGGGAAGCTGTCCGAGGACGCGGGGTCCCGGCGGAGG
>JBFGBS010000132.1:0-6080 GCA_041567475.1 Arthrobacter sp. | reverse complement strand
GCAGGTGGATGAGGTCCATGCCCAGGTGCTGGTCCTTCTTTTCCGCATCTCCGCCGGCGTCCCTGCAGTAAACAGAAACTTTGTGGCCCCGGACGACGAGGCGCTTGCCGATTTCTTCGATGGCCGTTTCGAATCCGCCGTAGCGGGCCGGGACCCCGCGGGTTCCGACCATGGCGATGTGCATTCCGCTCATTTCCTGCCTCCTTGCCGGCGCCGGACCGGCGCCGTGGAATGGTTCATCAGTTCGAGCGCCGTCCGCAGGGCCGTACTGGAGGTGTGGACGGTGTACGGGAAGTACACGACTTCGACGCCGACGGCACCCAGGGCCGCTTCCAACCGCTCGCCCTGCGGCGTACCTCTCCAGTCGTCTCCCTTAAAGAAGGTGTTGAAGCCGAGTTCCCGCCACACCTGCACCTTGTCCGGAACCACTTCGGCAAAAGCTTTGTCGACGAAGCCGATGCTTCCCACGATTTCCATCCGCTCTGCCAGCGGGATCACCGGAGGGCGGCCCTTGACCTTTTCCAGCATCTCGTCAGATACGACCCCGGCAATCAGGTAGTCGCACTGGCTTTTTGCGTGCTTGAGGACGTTGAGGTGCCCGATGTGGAACAAATCAAATGCCCCCGGGGCATAACCGATTCTGAGACCCATTGTTGTATTACCTTCCCCATCTGAATGCCGGATTACCGGCGATTAGTACGCGCCGACCGGGTGCAGGACGACTCGGATGGTGCGCCACAGGATCATGATGTCGCCGGTCAACGACCAGTTCTCCACGTAGTACAGATCCCAGCGAACGCTCTCGTCCCAGCCGAGGTTTGACCGTCCGTTGATCTGCCACAGGCCTGTGATGCCGGGCTTGATGAGCAGCCGCCGGCCGACGTGGCCTTCGTAGCCATCTACCTCGTCCGGCAGTTGCGGACGCGGCCCCACCAGGCTCATGTCCCCCCTCAGGACGTTCCACAGCTGTGGAAGCTCGTCCAGGGAATACTTCCTGAGCCAGCGGCCGCACTTTGTGATTCGCGGATCCTCCTTGAGCTTGAACAGGAGGCCTGCAGCCTCATTCAGGTCCTTGAGGCCGGCCAGTTCCTGCTCGGCCGTCTGGACCATCGACCGGAATTTCACGATCTTGAACGGCTTGCCGTTCAGGCCGATCCGTTCCTGCAAAAAGAACACCGGACCTTTGCTGTCCTTGCTGACCAGCCAGGCCAGCGCCAGGAACAGCGGCGCGAGGACGACCAGCGCGGAGGCTGATGCAACGATGTCCACGAAGCGTTTGAGTGTGTGCTTGCTGCCGCTGAATTGCGGCAATTCCACGTGCATGAGCGGGAGCCCCTCAACCGGCCGCCAGTGGATCCGGGGACCCGCGACGTCAGTGAGGCTGGAGGCGAGAACGAGACTGGCCTGGGTGCCCTCGAGGGCCCAGCCCAGATGCCTGATGGAGTCGGTTCCGCCGCGAAGCGCGCCGGCGACCACAACGGCGTTCGCGCCGGTCGCTGCGACCTGCCCGGCCACCGAGTCCACATCGCACAGGACCGGAACCCGGGTTGCGGAGGCCTGCACGTGGCTTCCGGTGTAGCCCGCCGGAAGGGCGGCCCCGACAACCTGGTAGGCGGCGCCGGCGACATTGCCGAACTGCCGGATCACATATTCGACGTCCTCACGCTCACCGACGACGATCACCTTGGACAGGTAATGGCCGAAGTGCCGCTGCCGGTTCAACCAGGCCCGCCACTGCCAGCGGTTACCCACGAGCAGCAACGCGCCGGCGGGAAGGGCAAGGGCAAAGTGACTGCGAACGGCATCGATACCCAGCAGGACCGCGCCGATCGCGATGAACCCGAAGACACTCAGGGTTGCGTCCATGACCCGCTTGTATTCTTCCGATCCGATGCCCAGGACGGTCTCTTCACGGGTCCGGTGGACCTCCAACGCCAGGATCCAGGCGAGGATGATCGCGAGGCTGAGGACAAGGAACTGAACGCCCGCGGCTGTCCCGGCGTTGGAGGCGCTGCCGTGGAAGTTAACGATGGCCGCGGCGGACATTGCCAGGGTAACGATCGCGAAGTCTGAGGCCCGCAGCCAGCGGCGGTAGCGCCTGGCCCAGGACTTGCCCGAGTCCACCCGGGCAGGGGGGTTTTCCTCTTCGATGACCCACGGCTCGCCGGCCGCCAGGGTCCCGGCCGAAGCCGTCAGGACCGGGGCGTGGCGACGGGCCGCGCGGTTGCGCCAGGCGCCGTCCCCGCGGCGGCGCTCATCGATGGCACTCATGCCAGCACAGCCGTCATTGGCGGCGCGGACAAGTAAAGGGAGCCGGCGACGGCTGGGGGGAGAGCCTCGGTCTCAGAAGGCTCTGACGCCGCCGGCTCCGACCTTGGCGCACAGCTGCCGGTGAGGGCCCTGTGCGAATCCACTGAAGGAGTTCGGTAAATCAACGTATCGACGCGTCCACCTACAATGGTGGCAAGCAGTGGCGTAGCAATCAAGACGTTTGCAGTCGCCGTTCTATTTTGCTGCACTTGCCCGCAGTCGAGTACAGCCCTGAAGTTCCTCATTTTGAGACCTTTGTGAGTTGTTCCTGGGAGTTCCCTAAGTCAACCGCCAGGGCCGGGTCCGCGCACGAGTACCCTGCACCCGAATTCCGCTGGTTCGCGCCGCGTGGCACTACTTGGGGATACTCCTTCGAACACCTGCAGCCACCCGGCGTTTACTCCATGTCTACGCGTACGTCCGCGGGAGTTCAGGGAGTCCTCAGGCGTTCAGGGCGTCTCCGCGGTGGATGTCCGCACGGCGACGGACACCGAGCTTGGCCAGGAGATGCGAGACATGTCCCGCCACTGTCCGGGGGGATACGCCCAGCGCTGCCGCGATTTCGGCGTTGGTTGCACCGCTGGAGACCAGGCCACGGATTTCCCTCTCGCGTCCGGTCAGCGCGGCGCCGGGCACGCCGGGCAAGCCGGGATCACCCTGCCGGTGCGCCGCAATGCCGGCCTCTACCAGGCGGCGGTTCACCCGGCGCTGAACCGGCGTCTGCTTCCACCGTTCCGGGGCCTTGTCCATGAGCCGCCCGGCCTGCTCGGCGGCTTCCACGGCCAAAAGCGGGTGTCCGGCGGCCAGCGCATCGTCGCTGATATCGATCAGGGGTTCCGCATCGGCGGCCTCGACCGCATGCGCGTACGGCGCCAGCAGGCGGGCTTCAGCGCCGTCGATTCGGCTGCTGCATGCGGCCAGGTCCGGTGCTTGCCGGGTGTCGCCGCGGCGAAGGGCAAGGCGCCGGATATCAGCTTCCACGCTGATGAGACCTTGGTTCCGTGCTTCAGCGGCGAGATCCATCAGATCGTCGGCCGCATCGCGGCCCGGCGCCGTCCGAGGGGCTGCTGCGCGGCAGTAGGCGTCGGCGAGCAGGCGAAGGGGTCGCGGCTCGCCGTAGCCGGTGCGGGAGTAGGCCTGCGCATGTGCTTGTGCTGCGGGCGGGCGCCCGGCACAGGCCGCCGCGTAAGCCGCCACCGCATGTGCAAAGGGGCGCAGGTTCAGCGGATCCGCTATGCGAAGTTCCTCGTCCGCCAGCCCGAGCTCGGACAGGCTTTCGCGCATGCGGCCCTGGCGCACTTGTGAATACCCGTGCATGAGGTGCAGCATGCCGCCGCTATAGAGCAGGCGGCCGGGCATGCTGCTCGCGTAACCGTCGAGCACCGCGCTTAGATCATTCCAGTGCCCGGCTCGGATAAGGTTCAGGCAATGACGGGAGACCATGTCCTCATAGACCAGCGGCAGGGCACGGCACGCCTCACGCGCACCGGCCCACGCTTCCTGGTCGAATTGCAGCCCGGACAGCAGCCGGCCTTGCGCTATCAGGAGTTCAGCCAACCGGGAGATCACTGGTAACCGGATCTCGGGGACTGACCGGGTCGCCTCGGCCAGGTCACGGAGACCGGCCGGGGCTGCTGGGAACCGCCCGTCCCATCCGCGCATCAGCGAATCCGACGCCATGTCGGGGGCCGGCGGCCGCGTCCACGGCCGTCCGGCGATGCCCCGAGCCGGATCATCCGCGGCCTGAGCAAGCCTTACAGCCAGCAAGGAGGCCAGGAAGAACGAATGCAGGCGGTTCAGCGGCAACGAGGCACTCAGGCAGGCGGCAGCCGCGTCTGTCCGGCCGGAGAGGTAGTGCGAATAAGCCAGCTGGATCCGGGCTTCGGGTAGGAAGCGCGGATCGTCCACTGCGGCGGCGGCCCGCGCGGCTGTGGCCGGGTCCAGCGCCGTGTTGGCGGCCTCGGCGGCATCAACGAGCTGACCGGGCGGGATGACCGCACCGCAGTCCAGTGACCAGCGGAGCCGGTTCAGCCGGGCTTCGGGCCGGACCTCGCCGGCGCTGGCAAGCCCCAGGATATTGGTGCGCAACGCCGAACTCCGGGCAGCCGGAACCCGGTGCCTGATGATCTCGCCCACGATTGCACTCGCCGGCCGGACCTCGCGGTCGGTCCCGTCGGACACAGAGATGATTCCGGCCATATCCAGGGCGTCCACGGCCCTAGGACCACTGAACCGGAGGACCTGTCCCAGTGGCAGTGGCCCGGCCAACGCGACAATGGTGGCCGCGGTCATCGCTTCCGGCGACATGGAATGGAGCTGCTGGTCCAGGACATCGGAGGCCGGCACCCGCGCCAGTTCCGGACCGGACAGCAGAAACCAGACGCCGTGCCGCCGGCCCAGTATCCCGCTGTCCCGCGCGTGCCGGATGAGGGACGTCAGCATCAGCGGGTTCCCGGCTGCGGCGTCATGGAATTGTTCGCTGACCCAAGGGGATACGCTCCCCCGGAGGATTTGTTCGCAGAGCCGGTGGGTGCCGCCTCGGCTTAGCTGACCGAGGCTGAATTTCGCCAGCAGGCCATCGCTCCACAACATCAGGAGTTCATCCGGAATCAGGGTGCCCGGCCGGCTCGTAGCCATGATTCGTGCGGTCCCGGTGGCGGCGGCGCGCGCGAGCACCCGGGCGGTGCTGCGGTCGAGGTAGTGGGCATCGTCGATCACGAAGAGCGGCGGGGCCGGCTCGGACCTCAAGGTTTCGGTCATTCCAGCCAGGACCGCGGCTTGGGAGTCGAGGTCTGTTGCGGGGACGTCGCCCAGGTACGGCGCGAGCGCTCCGAAGGGCACCGCGGCCAAGGTTTGGGTGGCCGTCAGCCGGATGACGGCCTCACGCGGCCGGTACTCCCGGAGGATGGCGTTGAGGGCGGCCGTCTTGCCGGCGCCCGCAGCGCCGACGATGAGCACCCCGGCCCCGGCTCCGGAGCTCAAGGTATCCAGCACGCCGCTGAGCAGGTCGGCGCGTTCGATCAGCGCGGCGGTATCCGCTGGACGTGCCATCCTCCGGCCCTCCCGCCGGATTCAGCGAGTTTCCGGCCGGCGTCGCGGGCCGGGCCGGACTTAGCCGAGCCGGACGTTGTCCGCCGGCGTGGAAATGACATCTTTAAGTTCCGTTCTGCTGGCGACATGCAGCTTCGAATACACCTGATACAGGTGGCCCTCCACTGTACGAACCGAAACATGCATCTGCTCGGCGATCTTCCGGTTGGAAGTGCCGGCAGCCGCACGGACCGCGACCTCACATTCCCTCGCCGTCAAGGTCGACGTCGTGAGTGCGTGCAGACCATTCTTCGGGCTGCCGAACCTGTCGTCGAGGGACTGCTGGGCGCGTTGCGCGACCCTGAGCGCAATCCTGTTCCCGGCGTCGTTGGCGCAACTCACGGCTTTCCGGGCCGCGTCCCTGGCGAAGACCGCGTTCCCGGCCGCGTCCGCGTCCTTCGAGGCGAGGAGCAGCTGCTCGCTGTCAGCTTCCCGCATTCCGTCGGCAAGCCGGGTGCACAGGTCGGCGAACGGCCCGCTGACCCGGCCTGCGACGGCGCCGAGCTTCTTGCTGATCTGCCGGTCACCCAGGCGCGCCGCGCCAGCCAGGAATGCGAGCGCCGTCATGAGTGCGGAGGCGTCCGCGTCCGCGTCGGCCTCCGTCACGAGCGCGCGAACCGAGGCGGCACGCTGGCCGAGCTCTGCCTGCGCGGAGAGTTCGAAGTATCGGGTCATCCGGT
>JBFGBS010000131.1:0-6130 GCA_041567475.1 Arthrobacter sp. | reverse complement strand
GCCGTCCAGCCCGAAGCCAGGACGGTGCCCTCGCGGGCGATGATGGTGAAGGGGCCGTCCGGGGTGGACATGGTCAGCAGTTGGGCTTTCACAGGAGCGCTTTCGTCGGAGTTGAGGTTGATGTCCTTGGCGCGGCAGGGGTTTCCGCGGCAGGCCGTTTTCCAGCAGGGGACTGAGTTCGGGCCTGCGCCGGAGCCTGTGCGGCGGCGGCCCAGAGGTGCATGGTCGCGTAGGACCGCCACGGGCTGACCTCGCGGAAGTCGGCGGACGGTGCGGCCCCTGACGGCTCCGGGTTTGACGCCTGCAGCGATCGGATGCCGTTGCGGACCGCCGCATCGTTGGCCAGGAAGACGTCCGGCGCGCCAAGGACACGCATCGAGACGTAACCTGCCGTCCACGGCCCGACGCCGGCCAGTGGGAGCAGTTTGGCCGCCAGCCCGGCCCCGTCGTCGCCGTAGCCGAAGTCGAGGTCGCCGGCGGCCATTGCCGCCGCGGCGCTGCGGAGAGAGTCGATGCGGCGCTGCGGGCCGCGGAGCAGACCGAAGCCGGTTTCCGCAATTTGCCCGGGCGTGTGAAAGAGCCGGTCCAGGCCGTCGGCGGGGGCCTGGGAGTCGCTGCCGCAGCGTGCCAGCTGAATCAGTGCCGTCCGGGCCGCCGCGACGGTGATTTGCTGCCCGATCATGGCCCTGATCAGGAGCTCCTGCGGATCAACGGCACCCGGCATCCGGATACCCGGCGTGCGTGCCACGCTTGGCGCCAGCCGCGGATCGGCGGCGAGGGCCTCGTCGATGGCGAGCGGATCGGCATCGAGGTCCAGCAGCCGCCTGACCCGGCTGAGCAGCGAGGCCAGGTCGCGCAGGTCGACGGCGCCGACCGTCAGCACCAGCGGACGCCCGTCCGCGCCGGCGTCGAACTCCACACGGAACCGGGCATCGCCGTGGGCGAGCCGCAACGTCCGGCCATAGGTATGGGACGTGCCTTCTTCAATTCCGGGAATGGCCCGGACGGCAAGGAAACTGAAGACCCCCGGGTCAAAGGGCTCGCGGTAGGGCAGGTTCAAAGTCAGCGCCGTGGTCGCCTCCGAAGGCGGCCGCCGGTGCCGGGCAGTGGCGCGAAGGGCCGAGGGCGTCATGGCAAACACTTCGCCGACTGTCCCGTTGAACTGGCGCACGCTGCTGAACCCGGCGGCAAAAGCGATGTCTGCCATCGGCATCTCCGTTGACACCAGAAGCGTGCGGGCCGTCTGGGCCCGGCTCGCCCGTGCCAGGGAGAGCGGACCGGCGCCCAGTTCATGGGTCAGGATCCGGTTCAATTGGCGCGAAGAGTAGCCGAGCCTCGAAGCCAGTCCTTCCACGCCGTCGCGGTTGACCACACCGTCGTTGATCAGCCGCATGGCCCGGCCGGCGATATCGGACCGAAGATTCCAGGCGGGCGTGCCTGGAACGGCCTCCGGCAGGCAGCGTTTGCAGGCACGGTAGCCGGCGTCGTGGGCTGCCGCGGAGGTCTCATAGAAGGTGACGTTGCCCTCTTTCGGGGTCCGGGCAGGGCACGAGGGCCGGCAGTAGATGCCCGTGGTCCGGACAGCAGTGTAGAACTGTCCGTCGAACCGGGTGTCCCGGGCGTCGATTGCCCGGTAGCGCTGCCAGAAGTCCATGCCTCCATCCTGTCAGCTTCCCGGGCGTCCACCTAGCGGAAATCGGACATGGCCGTGGAACCCGGCTGCGGCGGACTTGTAGAGTCGCATCATGAGTTCCCTGCCGCTTCCTGCCTCGCCGCCGGACCGCACCGGGGACGGTGCAGGCAGTCAGGCCCTTCGCCGGCTGCTGTCCGCCGATGCCAGGCACGTCGCACCGCTGCTGCTCGGTGCTGTCCTGATGCATGAGGGACGTGAGGGTGCCGTGTCGGTCCGGATTACCGAGGTGGAGGCCTATCTCGGGCCGCATGACTCGCCGCATCCGGATCCTGGCTCGCATACGTTCCGGGGTGCGACGGCCCGCAACGCGCCGATGTTCGGCCCCGCCGGGCACCTCTACGTCTACTTCACCTACGGCATGCACCACTGCGCCAACATCGTGTGCGGGCCCGAGGGGACCGCATCCGCCGTGCTGCTGCGTGCCGGCGAAATCGTCGCAGGAGAGGACCTGGCCCGCGTCCGGCGGCCGACGTCCAAGTTCACGCGGGACATCGCGAGAGGCCCGGCCAGGCTGGCGACCGCGCTCGGGCTGACCACCGCGGACAGCGGCAGGGACGCCCTCAGCCACCCCTTTCGACTGGTGTTGCCCTCTGTGCCCGCGGGAAGTGTCGGTGCCGGTATCAGCGCCGGACCCCGTGTGGGGGTCTCCGGCGCCGGCGGCACCGACGATTATCCGTGGCGGTTCTGGCTCACCGGGGACCCCACGGTCTCGCGCTACCGGGCGGCCAAGGCGCGCCGGCCGTAGCCGCCACCAAGTAGGGTGGACGGGTGAATCACAACGAGTCGGATCCGGCCTCGCCGGCATTGCCTGTTAAAGAGCTGGTCAGCAGCCTCTGCGCCACCATCCCGGACTATCCCAAGCCCGGCGTCAGCTTCAAGGACCTGACGCCTGTCTTTGCTGACGCCGCCGCGCTGAAGGCCGTCGTCGACGCCCTCATCGAACCCTTCAAGGGCGAATTCGACGCCGTAGCCGGTGTCGAGGCACGCGGCTTCCTGCTTGCGTCGGCCGCGGCGTATGCGGCGGGTACCGGCGTCATCACGGTCCGCAAAGCCGGCAAGCTGCCACGCGAAGTGGTCGCCGAGGACTACACGCTGGAGTACGGGACCGCCACGCTGGAGCTCCACACGACAGATCTCGCGCCCGGCAGCCGGGTGCTGATCCTCGACGACGTGCTCGCCACGGGCGGCACGCTCGGTGCCACCGTCCGGCTCTTTGAGCGCTGCGGCGTGCATGTTGCCGGTGTGGGCGCCGTGCTTGAAATAGATGCGCTGAATGGCCGCGCGGCGTTGCCCGGACACCGGATCCACACGCTGCTGCACGTATAGCAGTCCGCCGGCCTCTGGACCATCCCGGCCGGATCGGTAGAATTTTCGGACAAATGCCGTGACAGGGCGTTTCAGACGGGACAACCGAAATGGTTGTAGAATGATTGGTCCGTCTTTTTCGATAGGGGAACGCTCGATGCACGACGCTGATTTGGCCCATGAACGCGACTATGTGGCGGGATTGTATGCCCGGCTTGATGAGTTGCGGGCAGAGAAGCGCGCCCAGTTGGCGCAGGTGCGGCGCGCCGGTGCTGTGGGCACCATGCAGAACGTCTCCGAACGGGACGCGTTCGCTGCCCTCTATGAAGACCGCCTCGCCCAGCTCGACGCCGTCGACGACCGTCTCGTGTTCGGCCGCCTCGACCTGGACTCGGGGGAGGAGCAGTACATCGGTCGGATCGGCCTGACCACGGAGGATCTCCAACGCCTCATGGTGGACTGGCGGGCTCCGGAAGCGGGCCACTTCTATCAGGCCACGGCCTTCGACCGGCAGGGCGTCCGCCGCCGCCGCCACCTCATCCTGCAGGGACGGACCGTCAAAGCGATCGAAGACGACGTCCTCGACGCAGACATGCTCGCGGACAATGACTCGCTCCAAGGTGAAGGCGCGCTGCTGGCTGCGCTCAATTCCAAGCGGACCGGCCGGATGTCCGACATCGTCGGCACCATCCAGTCCGAGCAGGACCGGATTATCCGCTCATCAATCTCCGGGGCGCTGGTCGTCCAGGGCGGGCCCGGCACCGGCAAGACGGCCGTCGCCCTGCACCGGGCCGCCTACCTGCTTTACACCCACCGGGAACGGCTCAAGACCGCCGGAGTCCTGCTTGTAGGGCCGTCCTCGTCGTTCATGAACTACATCGAACGCGTTCTGCCTTCGCTCGGCGAGACCGGCGTCGTCATGGCCAGCCTCGGCCGATTGATGCCCGGCATTGCCACGGTGGCGGAGCAGGAATCCTCCGTCGCTGCGATCAAGGGCCGCCTCGACATGGCCGACGTCGTGGCCAACGCCGTCGCAAACCGGCAGCGCACCCCGGCGGCTGACCGCCTCCTCGAGGTCGACGGGCGCAAGCTTGTCCTGACACCCCGGCAGGTCCGCCGTGCGCGCGACAGGGCCCGCGCGACCGGCAAGCCGCACAACGAGGCCCGCGTCTCCTTCGTCAAGATGCTGCTGCGTGAACTGACCGAGCAGATGACCGAGCTGGTCGAAGCCGGAAACATCGGGAATAACGCGGACCGCTCCTATCTGGCAGAGGATGTCCGGTCCGCCCGCGATGTCCGGATTGCCCTGAACCTGTGCTGGATGCCGATGACCCCGGAAAAGCTCATCGGCGAACTGTTGAGCAAGCCCGCCATCCTGGAAGCCTGCACGCCGAACCTGACCCCGGCCGAGCGCGCCCTTCTCCTCCGGCCGGCCGATGCGCCCTGGACCGAGTCTGACGTCCCGCTGCTGGACGAAGCCGCGGAGCTCCTTGGCGAATTGGACCCGGCCGCAGGACGGGGTCTGGCGCAGCAGGAACATGACCGCGCAAGGGATCTGGCCAACGCCAAGCAGACGTTGGTCAATATGGAGACGGCGGGCGTCGATGTCCTGATTTCCGCCGAAGAGCTGATGGACCAGAACCAGGAGCGCGAGACCCGTCTCACCGCCGCCGAACGCGCCACCACCGACCGCAGCTGGGCCTTCGGCCACATCGTGGTCGATGAGGCACAGGAACTCTCACCCATGCAGTGGCGGCTCCTGGTCCGCCGTTGCCCGCTGAAATCCTTCACCATCGTCGGCGACATCGCCCAGACCAGCTCCGTGGCCGGGGCCAATTCCTGGCAGAGCGCCCTGGCCCCGATGTTCGGCGACCGCTGGCAGCTGGAGGAACTCACGGTCAACTACCGCACGCCGTCCCAGATCGCCGAAGCCGCCGCACGGATGGCAAACGCCGCCGGACTCGTGGTCTCCGCGCCCAAGGCGGTCCGCGAGGGCCGCTGGGACCCCGTCATCGACCGCGTCGAGCCGGGCCAGCTCGTCGGCAGGCTCGTGGAGGTGCTGCCCGAGGAACTCGTCGCGATTGAGGGCGGGTTGCTTGCCGTAATTGCGGACGGTCCATTGCTGCCGGAAGCCGCCAAAGCCCTGCGTGAGATCTACGGTTCCCGCGTCGGTACCGGCGCCGGCAGCTATGTCCAGGACATTGTGGTGATCAGCCCCCGGGAAGCCAAGGGACTTGAATTCGATGGCGTTGTGGTCCTGGAGCCGATGGCAATGCTCAACCACGAGCACGGCCGGGTCGGAGACCTGTACGTAGCCATGACCCGGCCCACGCAAAGGCTGCGGCTCATTGCCGCCGATGGGGTGCCGGCCGGCATCGAGGACTGAACCGGGGCACCCGCCGGCAGCGTCACCTGCGCTGCCGGTGAGGTGATCCTGCTACCTTAGATTCCGTGTCCCAGCTAATTGAACTTGATGCCCAACAGAACGACCCAAGCTTCGCCAACGTCTGGCAGGAGCTGAAATGGCGCGGGCTTGTCCACGTCTCCACGGATGAGGCGGAGCTGGAAAAGCTGCTCGCCGGCGATCCGATCACGTATTACTGCGGGTTCGATCCGACGGCGCCGAGCCTGCACCTGGGCAACCTCGTGCAGCTGCTGCTCATGCGCCGGCTCCAGCTCGCCGGCCACAAACCGCTGGGGCTCGTGGGCGGTTCCACCGGCCTGATCGGCGATCCCCGCCCGACGGCGGAACGGACCCTCAACACCAAGGACACCGTCACCGAGTGGGTGGGCTACCTGCAGGCGCAGGTCCGCCGGTTCCTCAGCTTCGACGGCGACAACGCCGCACGGATGGTCAACAACCTCGACTGGACGGCGCCGCTCAGCGCCATTGATTTCCTGCGCGAGATCGGAAAACACTTCCGGGTCGGCACCATGCTGCGCAAAGATGCCGTGGCGTCCCGGCTCGGCTCCGAGGAAGGCATCAGCTACACGGAGTTCAGCTACCAGATCCTGCAGGGCATGGACTACCTCCAGCTCTTCCGTGACTACGGCTGCGAACTGCAGACCGGCGGTTCGGACCAATGGGGCAACCTGACGAGCGGTACAGAACTCATCCGCAAGGTGGAGGGC
>JBFGBS010000130.1:0-6137 GCA_041567475.1 Arthrobacter sp. | reverse complement strand
GCTCAAGGGCCCGATCGATCCGGCGTTCCCCGGCTGAGGTCCGGCCCGGCGCAGTTATCCACACCGGACGACTTCCGGGATCCGCTCCGGGCCGGTCCGGTGAAGACTACGAAGATGGCAGCCGGGAGCACCGACTCAGCGACTCCGGATCCCCGGCACCCCGGGCCGGCCGGAGATCCGGACCTTACACCCGCGCCGCGGACGTCCGCGCAGCACCGCGGGGTCTTCGCCGGTGCGCCGATGCGGCTGGCGGACCGGGCGGCGGCGGCCGCGGCCGAGCTGGCAGCACTTGCCGTCCCGGTGGAGTGCGTGTGCTGCGGCCTGGAGGATTCGGCCCTGTGCGCCCGCTGCGGACGTCAGGTCCGCCGGTCGACGCTGCACCCGTTCCGCGCGGAGTCCGGGGCGCCGGCCCTGGTGGAGATTGACGGGTCCGTCCTTCTGTCCGTGGTCGCCGCCGGCGTGTACCGCGGGGAGCTGGCACAGTGCGTGCTGGCCTTCAAGCGCCACGGCCAGGGCCGGTTGGGCGGTGTGCTGGCGGCAGGACTCGCACGGGCGGTGCGGGCCGCTGCGGGGGACACCCGGGGCCTGCTGCTGGTGCCGGTCCCGACGAGTGGCAGCGCGTTCCGGAAGAGGGGATTCAGTCCGGTCCATCTTCTGCTGCGCAGGCTGGGCCGGGCCGGCCTGGCCGGGTTCATCGTGGCGGACCGGCTGCGGACCACCGGGTTTTTCCGCAGACTCCCGGCTCCCGGCGGTACGTTGGGCACGGGTGGGCAGAAGGGGCTTGGCCGCGGGGCCCGGGCCCGGCGGGCCCGGGGATCGATGCGCCTCAGGTCCGGGCGGCGCTTCCCGGACCTGTCCGGACAGCCCTGCATTCTCGTAGACGATGTCCTCACCACCGGGGCAACCCTCGCGGAGGCCGCCCGGGCGCTGCGCGCGGGCGGTGCGGTGGTCTGCGGAGCCGTCGTCCTCGCCGCGACACGCCCGCCGGCCGGTACGGACGAGGACGCCGCCGGCGGCTCCACAGCGCGGACCGGAGGCCGGGAAGGAAAAAAATAAACCGGAAAAGGATGAATAACAGGGTCCTATGAACTAACGTCGAAGATGGGTACCAAGAATAGATGTACCTGTCGATAGCGGCTCGGAAAGGGGCTTGACTGTCAAGCAGATCGGTCCCCGGAAGTGCCGCTGTCGTGTCACCGAAGTCATTTGGAGGGCACCATGGAGTTCATGATCAGCGGACGCAATTTGACGGTCTCAGACCGCTTCCGCGAATACGCCGACGAGAAGATCGCAAAGATCGCCTCGTTGGGAGACAAGGTCCAGCGGGTGGACGCGAAGGTCACCAAGGAGACCAAAACCCGCCAGATCGCTGAATTGCTCACCGTAGAGCTGACCGTCTTGGGCCGCGGCCCCGTGATCCGGGCTGAGGCCAGTGCCGCCGATAAGTTCGCAGCATTCGACCTCGCCTACAACAAGCTCCTCGAAAGACTGCGCCGGGCCAAGGACCGCAAGAAGGTCCATCACGGCCGGCACACCCCGAAGTCCGTCACCGAAGCCACCGCGACCCTCGAGCCGGCGAGCACTTCGACCCCGCTGTACGCCGCGTCCGGACTTGAGGCCGACACAGGCGCAGCGGAGAAGTCCCCTTACGAGGTGGACAACGACATTCCGGCGGGTGACTCGCCGGTCCTGATCCGCCGCAAGGTCTTCTCGGCGGCCAGCCTGACCCTGGATGATGCCGTCGACAACATGGAACTCGTCGGCCATGATTTTTACCTGTTCGTCGACAAGGAAACGAAGGCGCCCTCCGTGGTGTACCGCCGCGAAGGCTGGACTTACGGCGTCATTTCCCTGGACCAGACCTGTGAGCCGGGTCAGGCCAAGCTGGCAGAGCAGATCCTTGCCTACCGGTCCGAGGACGCCCCCGCCACGGCCTAAACTGCCCGCGACCAGCCCAGGAAGGGGCGCACGTGCAGCCAACGCTAAGCCTCATGCAGGCGCGGCGGATCGCACTGGCAGCCCAGGGACTCGATAAGATGCGGCCCGCCGGACCCGTGAGCGCACGGGCGGTGGGCCGCACCTTTGCCCGCCTGCACCTGGTTCAGATCGACTCCGTCAACGTCCTCTCGCGCAGCCACTACCTGCCGTTCTTTTCCCGCCTGGGCAACTACGACCGCGAAATCCTGCACCGGATGGCCGGGACCCACCCACGCCGGATGATGGAGTACTGGGCGCACGAGGCCAGCTTCATCCGCCCGGAACATTTCCACGATCTGGTGCAATGGCAGAAACGCGAGTGGGTCGGCGCCTCCGCCATGGACCCGGACCTGCGCGAGGCTGCCGTGTCGGCTGTGCTGGCCGCCCTGGCCGAGGGAAAACCGCTGACGGCCGCCGAACTGACCGCCCGGCTCGGCCACCGGGAAACCGGACCCCGGGATAACTGGGGCTGGAACTGGAACGCCATCAAACGGGTATTGGAGCACCTCTTTGAGGCGGGACTGGTTTCCGCGGCCTCCCGGACCCCCTCGTTCGAGCGCCGGTACACCCTGACCGGGCGGGTCCTGCCGGACGGCATCACACCGACCGGCGGCGCGCCGGGCCCGGGCCCCGGTCTGGACCCCGGTCTGGATCCCGCCGCCCGGAACGGGGACGGGGCCCAGGACCCCTCCGCCGCGATGGACCGGCTCATGGACGCGGCCGCGCAGGCCCACGGGATCGGGACGCTCAGATGCTTCGCGGACTATTTCCGCTTACCGGTGCGGGCCGCCGCGCGGTCCGTGCAGCGACTCGCCGCGGCCGGCCGGCTGGAGCCGGTCACGGTCACCGGCTGGGACAAGCCGGTGTACTGGCACACGGCGGCCAGGCTTCCACGCTCCGCCACCGGACGGGCCCTGTTGAGTCCGTTCGACTCGCTTGTCTTTGAACGCCGCCGGCTCGAAGCGCTGTTCGGGTTCCACTACCGGCTGGAGATCTACACCCCGGAACCCCGACGGCGGTTCGGCTACTACGTGCTGCCGTTTCTGCTGCGGGACGGGATCGTGGCGCGGATAGACCTCAAAGCCGACCGGGCCGGCCGGCGGCTTCTCGTCCGGGCCGCCTACGCCGAGCCCGGCGCGCCGCCGGACACCGCCGTCGAGCTGGCCGCCGAACTACGGCTCCTGGCCCGGTGGCTTGACCTGGACGACATCGTGGTCACGCCCGCAGGGGACCTTGCCCCCGCGCTCGACCGCGCCGTTTCAGGCCGGCATCCGCTCTGAGGGAACACACGCCTCCGGCGGTGTATCCCTCCCGTAGACTAAATACGCCAGAATTCGGCAGATTGAGACTGGGAGCAACTTCACGTGGCATCACTAATCGAAAAACTTCTCCGCACGGGCGACAAAAAGACCCTGCGCCAATTGCGGAACTATGCCGATTCCATTAATGCCCTGGAGTCCTCGCTCAAGACCTTCACGGACGCGGAGCTGCGCGAAGAAACCGACCGGCTGCGCGCCCGCCATGCGGATGGTGAACTGCTCGATGACCTCCTGCCCGAGGCCTTCGCCGCCGTGCGGGAAGCGTCGTCACGCACCCTCGGCATGCGTCACTTCGACGTGCAGCTGATGGGTGGCGCGGCCCTGCACCTGGGCAACATCGCCGAAATGAAGACCGGTGAAGGCAAGACCCTGGTGGCCACCGCTCCGGCCTACCTCAACGCCCTGTCCGGCAAGGGTGTGCACGTCGTGACCGTCAACGACTACCTTGCCGAATACCAGTCGGAACTGATGGGCCGCGTTTACCGTTTCCTCGGCCTCACGAGCGGCTGCATCCTTTCGAACCAGGACCCGGCATACCGCCGCGAGCAGTACGCCGCCGACATCACCTATGGCACCAACAACGAATTCGGTTTTGACTACCTGCGGGACAACATGGCGTGGGACCAGTCGGAACTCGTCCAGCGGGGCCATAACTTCGCCATCGTCGATGAAGTCGACTCGATCCTCATTGACGAGGCGCGGACCCCGTTGATCATTTCCGGACCGGCGCAGGGGGACACGAACCGCTGGTACAGCGAATTCGCCAAGCTCGTCAAGCGCCTGCAGCCCGACATCGACTATGAGGTCGACGAGAAGAAGCGCACAGTCGGTGTGCTGGAGGCCGGAATCGAGAAGATCGAGGACTACCTCGGCATCCACAATCTCTACGAGTCCGCGAACACGCCGCTGATCGGCTTCCTGAACAATGCCATCAAGGCCAAGGAGCTGTTCAAGCGGGACAAGGATTACGTCATCCTGAACGGCGAGGCCCTGATTGTGGACGAGCACACCGGCCGTATCCTGGCCGGGCGCCGGTACAACGAAGGCATGCACCAGGCCATCGAAGCCAAAGAAGGCGTCGAGATCAAGGCCGAAAACCAGACGCTCGCCACGGTGACGCTGCAGAACTACTTCCGCATGTACGACAAGCTCTCCGGCATGACCGGAACGGCCGAGACCGAGGCCGCCGAGTTCATGGGCACCTACAAGCTCGGCGTCGTTGCCATCCCCACCAACAAGGACATGCAGCGGATCGACCAGCCGGACCTGGTCTTCAAGAACGAGGTCGTCAAATTCGACGCCGTCGTGAAGGACATCGCGGAACGGCACAAAAAGGGACAGCCGGTCCTGGTCGGCACCACCAGCGTCGAAAAGAGCGAATACCTCTCCGGCCTGCTGGCCAAGGAAGGCGTCCGGCACGAGGTCCTGAACGCCAAGAACCATGCCCGCGAGGCCTCCATCGTCGCCCAGGCCGGGCGCAAGGGCGCGGTCACTGTGGCGACCAACATGGCCGGCCGCGGCACCGACATCATGCTCGGCGGCAACGCCGAGTTCACCGCCGTCGCGGAAATGGCCAAGCGGGGGCTGGACCCGGTAGAGAACACCGAGGAATACGAAGCCGCCTGGCCGGCCGCCATGGAGAACGCAAAGTTGTCCGTCAAGGAGGAGCACGCGGAGGTCCTGAATCTCGGCGGACTCTACGTGCTCGGCACCGAGCGGCACGAATCCCGCCGCATCGACAACCAGCTCCGCGGACGCTCCGGCCGACAGGGCGACCCGGGGGAGTCACGCTTCTATCTCTCGCTGACGGACGACCTGATGCGGTTGTTCAACTCCGGCGCGGCGGAGCGGCTGATGAACAGCTCCGTTCCCGACGACGTCGCCCTCGAATCCAAGCTTGTCTCCCGCGCCATCGCCTCCGCACAGGGACAGGTGGAAGGCCGGAACGCCGAGCAGCGCAAGAACGTGCTCAAGTACGATGACGTCCTGAACCGCCAGCGTGAAGCGATCTACGGTGACCGGCGCAGGATCCTCGAAGGCGGGGACCTGCACGAGAAGGTCCAGTTCTTCCTCGAAGACACCATCGTCTCCTTCATCGATGCAGCCACGGCCGAGGGAACCGGCGACGACTGGGACTTCAACCAGCTCTGGACGAACCTCAAGACGCTCTACCCCGTTAGTTTCACGCCGCGCGATCTGATCGACGAGGCCGGCGGCACGTCCCGGGTCACGGTTGAATTCCTCAAGGAAGAAATCCTCTCTGACGCACGGCTCGTCTACCAGGCCCGGGAGCAGGCGATCGGCGAAGACAGCATGCGCGAGCTGGAACGCCGGGTTGTGCTGTCCGTCATTGGGCGGAAGTGGCAGGAACACCTCTATGAGATGGACTACCTGAAGGAAGGCATCGGCCTCCGGGCGATGGCCCAGCGCGACCCCCTGGTGGAGTACCAGCGCGAAGGCTTCACCATGTTCCAGGCCATGATGGAGGCCATCCGGGAGGAAAGCATCGGGTTCCTCTTCAACCTCGATGTCGAAATCACTCCGGCCGCGGACGTGGTCGTGGCAGATGCCGACGGCGGTCACACGGAGCACCGCGACGTGCAGATCCGCGCGGCGGGACTTGAAGCGCCCGAGAAGCCGGCCCAGCTGCAGTACACGGCCCCGGGCGAGGACGGCGCGGCCCAGACCCGCATCGAGGCCAAGGGGTCGGCGAAGTCCGGCAACCCGGCAAAGTCCGGCAACCCGGCGAAGGCAGCCGGGCAGGACGGCGCCCGCCGCTCGGCCAAGAAGAAGCGGCGCTAAGCCCCGGCTGACCCTGGTCCGCCAGGGTCAGCCGATCTC
>JBFGBS010000129.1:0-6213 GCA_041567475.1 Arthrobacter sp. | reverse complement strand
CCCGGGCACCGCACCGTGGACACGGCAGCTCCATGTGAGCGCGCCGCTGCGCCTTGTTCATAATTTCCCCCAAGAAAATTGATGCTTTGATGCTAGGCGATCCTGGGAGTGGGTGGTCATCCGACGCGCGGCAATCAACGGAAATCAGGCGGTGATGACGGGAGCTGCCCAGCGGGCGGGTACCGTGCTCACCGAGCCGTCATTTCCCGGCTGACGCCGTCCGCTTGCGGAAGGTCCCGGCGATGCTGAGTTTGCCGGAGTACTGGATGGAACCGTAGCGGAAGAGGTGGACCGCCAGGCGCAGGATCAGGATGCCGGTGATGAAGAGCTCGGCGATGACGATCGCGGACTCGGCCGGCCCCAAGGTCCCGAAACCGTTCCGGAGCAGCGCGGTGACCGGGGCGGACAGAGGGAAGTAGGTGAAGATCTGCACAATGGGGGCCTGCGGATCGGAGATGATCAGGCCGATCGTGTAAAACGGCACGAAGATCAGTGCCATGAGCGGACCGAAGATGGTGCCGGCGTCCTTGGCCGTGGGCATGACCGCACCGATCGCCACTAGGAGCCCGGTGAAGACCGTGAAGCCGCCCAGCAGCAGGAGGGCACCAACCGTCATGGTCCACGGGTCGAACGTGAGGGTGGACAGGTCGAAATCGGGGAAGGCCAGCTTTTCGCGGAAGAAGACGTAGCCGATCACGACCGGGGCGAGGAATACCGCCATCTGGACGATTCCGACCATGAACAAGGCAATAATCTTGCCGATAATCAAGGTGGTGGGGTTCAGGGTGGTGAGGATCATTTCCGTGACCCGGTTCTCCTTCTCCTCCAGAGTGCTGTTGAGCATCTGGTTGGAGAGCAGGATGATCGACACATAGAAGATCAGCAGGAACATCAGCGGCGGGACAACTGATCCAACCCCGCCGGCGAGTTGTCCGTCCTTGAAGGTCTGGGCCTCGGTCCGGACGTCGCCGCTGGCTACCGCGGTCAACGCAGGGTCGTTGATCTGGGCCTGGGCGGCCGTGATGAGCAGCTGCCGCGCGACGGCGTCGTACTTGCCGTTGTTAAAGACCCCCTGGTCGGCGCCGTAGACCAGGATCGGCTGGGCGGTGGGATTTGCCGGGTAGGCGAAGTGGGCGTCCTTCGCACCTTCCTTGACTGCCGTGATGGCACCCTGCGGATCTTCGGCCGGCTCGCCGCCCATGGCCGCAGCGAGGTCCGCCGGGATCAGCCCCGACTCGTCGGTGTAGGTGAAGGAAAGGGCGGCGTTCTTCTGGGCGTCCTCGCTGGCTGAGGTGGAGGAGTTGCTGACGTAGACCAAAGCGAACACGATGGCGATGACGGCCGGGATCGCCAGGGTCGCGATCCAGAAGCGGCGCTTCTTCACGGTCCGGGTGAATTCGAAGCCGATCACGGTGCCGAGGTTGTGCCGGGCGAACGGATTGCGGACCGGGCCCTGCGGGGCGGGGGAGCGGCGAACGGGAGTCTGCTGGGTCATGGGATCAGGCCTCCGCCATCTCGTGAGCTGAGCCGTAGACCTGGATGAAGACCTCATCCAGGGACGTCCTTGCGGTGGTGAACGAGCGGACGGCGACGCCGGCGCCGATGAGTTCGCGGAGCACGGTGGCTTCGTCGCCGCCGGGGAGCGGGGCCAGTTCGGCCGTGCCGCCGGTGTCCCGCACCACGTCATAGCGCGCGGAGGCAGGCAGGGCGCCGTCGTAGTCCACCCGGTAGACGGTACCGCCGAACTGGTCCTGGACGTCGGCAACCGTGCCGTAGGCGCGCGCGGTACCGTCCTTGAGCAGGATGACCCGGTCACAGAGCCGTTCGACTTCCTCCATCTGGTGGGTGACCATCACAACGGTGGCGCCGGCGAGTTTCTGCTCCTCGATGATGTCCATCAACAGGCGGCGGTTGACCGGGTCGAAGCCCTTGGTGGGCTCGTCCAGGATCAACAGTTCAGGCTCATTCATGATGGTCACGCCCAGCTGGATCTTCTGCTGCTGCCCGCCTGAGAGTTTGTCCAGCCGGACGGCGGCCTTGTCTGCCAGGTCCACGCGCTCGAGGTAATTCTGTGACCACGCCTTCGCCTTGGCCTTGTCCAGGCCCTTCAGCCGGCCGAAGTAGACCATGACGTCCAGGACGGACTCTTTCTTGTAGAGCCCGCGTTCCTCGGGGAGGTAGCCCAGCCGGGCCCCGTCGGCAGGGGTGAAGGGTTTGCCGCCGATGTGCAGGGTCCCGGCAGTCGGCTGGTAGATTCCCAGCAGCGCCCGCAGCGTGGTGGTTTTCCCGGAGCCGTTGCTGCCCAGGAAACCGAAGGTTTCTCCGGCCCGGACGTCGAAGGACAGGTCCTGGATCACTGTCTTCTCGCCGAAGTCCATGCGGAAGTCCTGGATGTGTACGAGTGGCTCGGCGGCCGTGTTCCCCTGGGTCATGCCGATAACTCTAACTTTCCCTCAGTCGCTGCGGCGGGAGGCGGTACCGGGCCAGATGCGGAAGGCCCGGACTGGGAGACCCTGCAAACATTGCCGCTGCCGCTCCGCCGGGCCCCTGATTCGCCAAGTCTCTTATGGACACGGTTCCTTGGGCCCGGCAGACTGATTTGAACCGGCACTGTCCCACCAGGGGGAGGACTCGATGGAGCACCTCGTCCGTTTCGCCCGCGAATTCGTTGCAGCGCTGAAGAATCTCGTGCCGATCGTGGCTGTTGTGCTGCTTTTCCAGGCCGGGATCTTCCGTACCGTTCCGGAGAATCCCTTGGAGCTTGTAGCTGGCCTCCTCATTGTGGGAGCCGGCATCGCCCTGTTTCTCCATGGGCTGGATCTCAGTGTCTTTCCAGTCGGCAAGGACCTCGCCAACCAGTTCGTCCGCCGGGGTACCCTCGGGCTGCTCCTGCCGTTCGGCTTTGCCATCGGTTTCGCGGCAACCATTGCCGAACCGGCACTGATCGCGGTCGCGGATCAGGCACAGCTCGTCAGCGCGGGCCGGATCCACGGCTTTACCCTGCGCGTTGTCATCGCTTTTTCGGTGGGGACGGTTCTGGTACTCGGAATTCTCCGGGTGCTGCGGGGCTGGCCGATCCATAAGCTGTTGATCGGCGGCTACGCGGCGGTCCTTGGGCTTACCTATGTGGCTCCGCCGGAAATTGTGGGCCTGGCCTATGACTCCGGCGGCGTCACCACCAATATCGTCACCGTCCCACTGATTGCGGCCATTGGGCTCGGCCTGGCCAACTCGATCCGGGGACGCAGCCCGCTGGCAGACGGCTTCGGCCTCGTGGCGTTGTGCGTCATGGTGCCCATGATCGGTGTCCAGCTGTACGGCACCTGGGTATATAACTTCGGCGATGCCGGATCAGTGGAGATTGATACCTCGGGCGCTGGCTCTGCGGATTGGGTTGTCGGCATGTTGTTGGGCCTCGCCGAGATGGTCCGCGAGGTTCTGCCCATTGTGGCCGTTGTGCTCTTCTTTCAATACGTTGCGCTCCGCCGGAAACTGGCTCATCCGATGCGCGTAGTCATCGGATTTCTGATGGTTCTGGTGGGGCTGTATGCCTTCGTCGTGGGCCTGAAGCTTGGCCTATTTCCGATCGGCCGCCTGATGGCGGAGCAACTGATCACACGGGGCGCGCCAGCCCTCATCCTCTTGTTTGGCCTTCTCATTGGATTTGCCACCACCATGGCGGAGCCCGCCCTGTTGGCGATCGGCGCACAAGCCGAGGAGGCCGCGCCCGGCCGAGTCAGTGCTTTGTCCATCCGGCTTGTGGTCGCGACCGGGGTGGCTCTCGGCATTGCGTTCGGTGTCTACCGGATCCTGGTTGGCGGCCCGTTCCACTATTTCATCATGGCTGCCTATGCCGTCGCGCTCGTCCTGGTCTTTATGGCCCCCCGATACATCGTCGCTTTGGCTTTTGACCTCGGCGGCGTGACGACGTCGGAAGTCACCGTTCCGCTGGTGACCGCGCTCGGCATCGGCCTAGCCGGGGCGGTCGAAGGCCGGGACGTTTTGATCGACGGGTTCGGGCTGATCGCCTTCGCATCCGTCTTCCCCGTTATTGCCGTCATCGTGTATGCCATGTTGGTGGAGAAAGTTTCCCAGCTGAGGAAGGAACAGCCATGAAGTTCACCGCAATCGTCGTGATCGCGCCGGATGATCTCGAAGACTCGGTCATCGAACAGGCACAGGCGGTCGGTGCTACCGGGGTGACCATCATGTCAGGGAGGGGGATCGGCGGGGAGGCAAAGAAGAAGTTCTTCGGCCTGACTTTCGAGGGCTCGCAGTCCGTGCTGCTGATGGTCGTAGGAAAGCACCTGTCAGCGCCGATTCTGAAGGCGATGCATCGGATCCTCGTCACGGGCGATGGTTCCCGCGGACTGGCCTTCACTATTCCAATCGAACATCTGACCGGGATCGACCTGAAACAGGTCATCAGCTTTGAGGAACATCTGCGCCGCGAGGAAACCTGAACCCCCGGAACAGCCCAAACCGTCAATAAGGAGGAACCACATGCTGACCGTCAAGGACGTCATGGTGCCCGACGTCGTTACTATCTCCCCCTACAGCACAATACGGGAGGCGCTGTCCGCCATGAAAGAGCGCCATGTGAAGAGTCTGGTGGTGGAGCGCCAGCACATGCACGACTCGTACGGTCTCCTGACATATAGCGAACTTCTCCACACGGTGGTTGCCGGGGAAGGGGATGTGGACCTGCTCAATGTGTACGACGCAGCCACGATACCCGCCATCACCGTGGGCGGGGACTTATCCGTTCGGCAGGCGGCTGCCCTGATGAGCCGCTACCAGCTCAACCGGTTGGTGGTGGTGGAAAACAACCGGCTGGTCGGGCTCCTAGCCATGAACGATATCCTCGCGAAGCTGATGGACGACCTGATCTGACGCGCCGGCCGGGCCAATCCGATAAGGCAGGACCTGCAGCGGCGCCCGCGCCTACCGCCTATTCGCCGGCGGAAATCAGAACGTCGGCGCGAGACTGCGCCAGGACCTGTTTGGTGACGCTTGCCATGAAAACGCGTTCAAGCGCTGTACCCTCCCCATGCCGACCCATCACCACCAGATCGCAGTTCCGCTCCTTCTCCAGTTCCAGAATGAGTTGCAGTACCGGCCCGCGCAGGGCGAGCAGACTCGTACGCTGTCCCGGCAGGACTGCGGCTTTGGCGAGGCTGCGCAGTTCCTCAAAGGCGGTAGTCCGCTCTGCTGCACTGTATTGTTCCAGGAGCTCCTCGCGGATTCCGGTTGCCCTGAGCTTGTTCTCGAAAAGCACCCCGTATGCGTGGAACAGAAAAATACTGCTCCCCGGGGCCACCGCAAGGGCAGTCTTGAGCGCCGGCAAGGAATCTGAAGAGAAGTCGACGGGCACCAGCACGTTCCGGTACGGTTCGCTCGGACTGCGCTTGACGACCAAAACCGAGCATGAGGCCGTCTCAGCCATCCGTGAGGCAGTCGAACCCAGAATCAGCCGGGAGAGTGCCCCCGCTCCGCGGTCACCCAGAACCACAAGATCCGCGTCCAGCGCAACGGCGTGCGCGTCGATCTGCACCGATGCCGGGCCAATGCCAACGCGCACTCCGATGTCGACGCCGTGGCGTCGAGTCAGGCCGGCAGCCACGCGATTGAGCTCTTCCAGCGGCTGGGCCGTCAAGCGTTCGTCTAGATCCTCGGGGAGTCCCGGTGCGGTCCGACGCAGCCGGTCCAGCCCGGACAAATTGACGGCGTGAAAGAGGTCCAGTGAAGCACCTGTCAGTTTGCTGATACTGGCCGCCCGCTCGGCCGCATTCAATGCAGCCGGAGATAAATCCGTTGCGGCCAGCAAGTGCCGCAGTCCGCTCATGGACCCCTCCTTGACGAGCCCCGGCTGCCCAGGCTCAATACTGGCTGAGGATTAGCGGGCGGTCCTCACGCGCGAAAGGCGGCCGCTGCCCTCTGACTGCAAACACTACGCCGATCACTGCCAGAGCGGTGACGGACGCGTATAACGCCATCAGGGAACAGCGCAGCCCGGGCGGTGGGTTCACCGTCCGGGCTGCGATCCTTCTTTCAGTTACGCCACAACGCCCTCCGGGGCGGAGGCCACCCCCGGGGCCAGGAAGCGCTTGCCGTTGACCCGCTCGGAGGCGCCCACCCGGTCCAGGTACGGGGTGATGCCGCCCAGGAACATCGGCCAGCCGGCGCCGAGGATCATGCACAGGTCGATGTCTT
>JBFGBS010000128.1:0-6246 GCA_041567475.1 Arthrobacter sp. | reverse complement strand
TTCCCGGTCATCGGGGAGTCCTCGGACGACATCCGCGGCGTGGTCCACATCAAGAAAGCCATCGCCGTACCCGCGGACCGGCGCGCGAACCTCGAAGCGGGCGCCATCATGACGGATGTGCTCCGCGTGCCGGAAACCATCCATCTCGATGCGCTGCTTGCCGAATTGCGCGAAGGCAGCGGCAACCTCCAGCTCGCCGTGGTCCTCGACGAATACGGCGGAACCGCCGGCATCGCCACGCTGGAGGACCTCGTGGAGGAAATCGTCGGAGAAGTGGCCGACGAACACGACAGGGTCCGGCCCGGCCTGCTGCAGAGCGCCGCGGGCGACTGGTATTTCCCCGGGCTGCTGCGTCCGGATGAGCTCTCCGAACAGGTCCCCGGGCTGACCGTCCCGGACGAGGCCAGCTATGAAACCGTGGGGGGCTATGTCATGAGCAAACTGGGCCGGATCGCGACCGAAGGAGACACCGTGGAGGTCGGCGGCGGCACCTTGAGCGTGACCCGCATGGACGGACGGCGGATCGACCGGATCTGCTTCCGTCCCGCACGGCATACCGGCGGGCTAAAGACTGACAGCCAGGCAGGTGCGGTATGAGTGACTGGGCAGGAATCGTCTGGCTCGTCGTCCTGCTGCTGGGCAACGCCTTCTTCGTGGCCGCCGAATTCGCCGTGATGTCGGCCCGGCGCAGCCAGATCGAACCGCTGGCCGAGGCCGGATCGAAGCGGGCGCAGACCACCCTGCGGGCGATGGAAAGCGTCTCGCTGATGCTTGCGTGCGCGCAGCTGGGCATCACCGTCTGCTCGCTGCTGATCCTGCAGGTCGCCGAGCCTGCGATCCATCACCTGCTGGCGGTGCCGCTGCTCGCCGTCGGCATTCCCGTGGAAATCGCGGACATTGTGGCGTTCGCCATCGCGCTGTTGGCGGTCACCTTCCTGCACGTCACGTTCGGCGAGATGGTTCCGAAGAACATTTCGGTGTCCGTCGCGGACAAGGCGGCGCTGCTGCTGGCTCCGCCGCTGATGTTCATCGCCCGGATGGTCAACCCGGTCATCGTGGCGCTGAACTGGTCCGCGAACCACATCCTCAAGCTGATGCGGATCGAACCCAAGGACGAAGTCAACTCCTCGTTCACCCTCGAGGAGGTCCACTCGATCGTGCAGGAATCCACCCGGCACGGACTGGTGGACGACGACGCCGGACTGATCTCGGGAGCACTCGAGTTCTCCGAGCACACCGCGGCCCGGGTCATGGTTCCGCTGGACAAGCTGGTCATGCTCAAAACGGCCACCACGCCCGCGGAATTCGAGAAGGCGGTCAGCCGGACCGGCTTTTCGCGGTTCCCGATGCTTGACGAGGACGGGATGCTGTACGGGTACCTCCACATCAAGGATGTCCTGTCCATCCCCGATGCCGCCTACCACCAGCCGGTGGCGGACAGCCGGATCCGTTCGCTCGCCAACCTGGCCATGGACGACGAAATCGAGAAGGCCATGTCCGTGATGCAGCGGACCGGCTCGCACCTGGCCCGCGTGATCGGACCGGACGGGAACACGAGGGGCGTGCTCTTCCTCGAGGACGTCATCGAGGAGCTAGTCGGGGAGATCCGGGACGCCACCCAGGCCACCGGCTACCGCCGGCTGGGCCAGGACCAGTAGGCACGGACCGTCTATCCCTAAATAGGAACGATTCCTATTTAGGGATAGACTCGTGCTATTGCTCCTGATTCTCAATAATTGATCCGAGGTTTTCTTGCGTCGTCCTATTGCCCGTGTCCTGACGGCTGCCGTTGCCGGCGCCACGCTTGTCCTGACCGCCTGCGGAACCCCCGCCGACGGCGGCCGCGGAGATGCCGGCGACGGCGTCGTCGATGTGGTCGCGTCGACCAGTGTCTACGGGGACATCGTCACCACCATCGGCGGGGACAAGGTCCGCGTCACTTCGCTCATCTCAAGAATCAGCCAGGACCCGCACTCGTATGAGGCCACCACGCAGGACAAGCTGGCGGTGTCCAAGGCCGAACTGGTGGTGGAAAACGGCGGCGGCTACGACGACTTCATCCACAAACTCGCCGATGACACCGGCTTGGAGCACGAGAACATCATCAGCGCCGTCGATGTATCCGGACTCGCACCGGAAGATGCCGACGCTTCATCCACGGCAGCTCCGGACGAGACCGGCCACGACCACGCCCACGGTTCGTTCAACGAACACGTCTGGTACAGCCTGCCGGCCATGTCCCGGCTCGCCGACGCCGTAGCCGCCCGGCTCGCCGACCTGGAACCCGCCGGTGCCGAGACTTTCCTAGCCAACGCCGCGTCCTTCAAAGAGTCGCTGGGCCAGCTGGAGTCCCGGCTCGCCGACCTCAAGTCGGGCTCCGAACACATCCCGGTGGCCATGACCGAGCCGGTCCCGCTGTACCTGCTCGAGGCCGCGGGGCTGGAAAACGAAATGCCGGCGGAGTATCTGGCGGCCATCGAAGAAGACGCTGACGTCCCGCCCGCGGTCCTCAAGGAAGCCGTGGACCTGATGGGATCCGGCACGATCAAGCTGCTCGCGTACAACACCCAGACCGAAGGACCCCAGACTGTGGCCGTGAAGAAAGCGGCCGAGGAAGCCGGCGTTCCGGTGCTGGATTTCCGTGAGACCCTGCCGGAGGGCCAGACCTACGTGCCGTGGATGAGCGCCAACGTGGACAGCATCAGCGCGGTCCTGGGCTGAACGGCGGGCCGCCGCGGAACCCCGGGGAGCGACGAAGCGGCCTAAGATGATCGAAGCAGCGGACGCATGTGGCGCCGCAGGAAATCGAGGAAACCTCAGTTGACACCGGTAGTGAGCCTGCGTGGTGCCGCCCTCTCCTTCGGCCGGCGCACCCTGTGGGAGGGCCTGGACCTGGACATCCACCCGGGCGAATTCTTCGCCGTGCTCGGGCCCAACGGCAGCGGCAAGACCACCTTCCTGAAGGTCCTGCTCGGCCTCGTCGAACTCAGCGCAGGCACCGCGGAACTCGGTGGCCGGCCGGTGGAACGCGGAAGCCGCCGGATCGGCTATGTCCCGCAGCAGAAGTCGTTCGACCCGGACACCCCGCTGCGGGCCCGGGACCTCGTGGGCCTCGGCGTCGACGGTCACCGCTGGGGCATCCGGACCGGGGTTGCCAAGACCAGCCGCCGGATTGATGAGCTCCTGGGACTCGTCGGCGCCGCGGACTACGCCGACGTCCCGGTCGGCCAGCTCTCCGGCGGCGAACAGCAGCGGCTGCGCGTCGCGCAGGCCCTGGCGGCTGACCCGGCGGTACTGCTCTGCGACGAGCCCCTGCTCTCCCTGGACCTCCAGCACCAGCAGGCCGTCAGCGCGCTCATCAGCAAACAGTGCGACGACCGGGACAGTGCCGTGGTGTTTGTGACCCACGAAATCAATCCGATCATGGACTACGTGGACCGCGTCCTGTACCTGGCCGACGGCCGGTTCCGGGTGGGAACCCCCGCCGAGGTCATGACCACCGAGGTGCTCTCCGAGTTGTACTGCAGCCACGTGGAGGTTATCCAGGCGAACGGCCGGCTGATCGTCGTCGGGCTGCCCGAAGCGGCCACCCACCATCATGAAGACTCCCACGCAGTAGCAGGGGAGGTGGGCTGAGTGGACGCAGATGCCTTGCTGAACGCGATCTTCAACTTCGAGAACTACGGCGAACTGCTGGTCCTCGTCCAGAATTCCCTCTGGGCCGGCGCGGTCCTCGGACTCCTCGGCGGGCTGATGGGCACCTTCGTGATGAAACGGGACCTCGCGTTCGCCGTCCACGGGATCTCCGAACTGTCCTTCGCCGGGGCCGCCTTCGCGCTCCTGATCGGGGCCGACGTCATCCTGGGCTCGCTCGCCGGCTCAATCACCGCAGCCCTGGTCCTCGGCGTCATGGGCATCAGGGCACGGGACAAGAACTCCATCATCGGCGTCATCATGCCGTTCGGCCTGGGCCTGGGCATCCTCTTCCTGTCCCTCTACGAGGGCCGCGCCGCCAACAAGTTCGGGCTGCTCACGGGGCAGATCGTCTCGGTGGGGACAGTCCAGTTGCAGGTGCTGGCCGGTGCCGCAATCGTCGTGATGCTGGCGCTCGTTGCCATCTGGCGGCCGCTGACGTTCGCCAGCGTGGACCCGGATGTCGCGACCGCACGCGGTGTGCCGGTCCGTGCCCTCGGCATCGGGTTCATGGTGCTGCTGGGCATCAGCGTGGCGCTGTCCATCCAGATTGTGGGCGCGCTGCTGGTGCTGGCGCTGCTGATCACACCGGCGGCGGCTGCGCTGCGGGTGACATCGTCCCCCCGGCTGGTGGTGACCCTGAGCGTGGTGTTTGCCATGACGGCGACGGTGGGCGGCATCATGCTGGCCCTTGGCGGGCGCCTGCCGATCAGCCCGTACGTGACCACGCTGTCGTTCGTGATCTACGTGGTCTGCCGGCTGGTGGGAAACTACCGGATGCGGCGGGGCCACAACGGGCGGGTGCTGCGGACCTCCCCGGTTCCGGCGGCCTGAGGAAGCCCTCCGCCTGGCCGGTGCCACTGGAATTCCCCAGGTTCGGCTGAGAAACCCGGCGTGTCCCCTCGAATCGCGGGGGTGAACCTCGGCCGCGGCGTCAAAGTTGGGGAAACTCAGCGCCTCCGAAACTCGACGCTATTTGCTGGCTGACGCCGTGCAGGCCGGGCAGAGGCCGTAGATCTCCACCGTGTGTTCCACCTGGGTGAAGCCGTGCTCCTGGGCGATCCGTGCGGCCCAGGCTTCAACCGCGGGGGCTTCCACTTCGACGGCCTTGCCGCAACTGCGGCACAGCAGGTGGTGATGGTGCCCGGTGACGGCGCAGCGCCGGTAGACGGCTTCGCCATCTGCGTTTCGGAGCACGTCCACGAGCCCGTCGTCGGCGAGCGACTGCAGGATCCGGTAGGTGGTGGCCAGGGACACCGCGGTGTCGCGGTCCTGCAGAATGCGGTGCAACTCCTGCGTGCTGACGAAGTCCGCCAGATCATCCAGCGCGGCGCTGACGGCCAGGCGCTGCTTGGTGACGCGTTGTTCCTTGCCGGCTGCCTGAGCCGTGGCGGGATTCCGGTCGGTACCGGCGTGGGCGCCCTGGGTCATGATGGAACTCGCTTCGCTGACAGGTGTCGTTGCAGGTGATGGCAAGGTTCAAGATTACCAGCCGGGTCCGTGGACACTGCGACGGCGGATGCCTAGGCTGGCCCGATGAAGCTCACGAAATTCACCCACGCCTGTGTCCGCCTTGAAACGGACGGCCGGGTCCTGGTGCTGGACCCGGGGACCTTCTCCGAGACGGACCAGGCCCTGGCCGGGGCCGATGCCGTGCTGATCACCCACGAACATCCTGACCATATTGACGTCGACGCCGTGGTGTCGGCGCTGCTGGGCAGCAGCGTCCTGCAGCTCTTCGCCCCGGAAGGGGTTGCAGCCCAGCTGAGGGAAAAGGCGGACGGTGCCGCGGACCGGATCCACACCGTGGCCCCGGGGGAGGACTTTGACGCGGCCGGGTTTGCGGTCCGGAGCTTCGGCGGCCAGCACGCCCTGATCCACCCGCAGATTCCCGTAGTGGCGAACATCGGCTACCTCGTGGATGCCAACGTCTACCACCCCGGGGATTCCTTCGTCATTCCCGACGGCGTAGAGGTCCGGACCCTGCTCGTGCCCATCCACGCGCCGTGGAACAAGGTCGGCGAAGTGGTGGACTTCGTGGTCGGGGTCCGTGCGCCGCGGGCCTTCCAGATCCACGACGCCCTGCTCAACGCGGCCGGGCTGGGCCTCGTCGAGGGACACGTGACGCGGATCGGCGCGAAATACGGCACCGACTACCGGCACCTGGACAGCGGCGAGTCGGTGGAGGTGTAGGGGCGCCGGATGGGCGACGACGAGGAGATCCTCACCGGCGGGCCCTGCCGGTTCCCTAGGCCGGCCACACCCCGGTCGCAAAGAATTCGGCGATGACGGCCTCGTGCGGTGCCGGGTCCAGGCCCTGGTCGCGCAGCCACTCTTCGCTGTAGTAATTCCCGGCGTACCGTTCGCCGCCGTCGCACATCAGGGAAACGATGCTGCCGCGGCGGCCGTCGGCGATCATGCCGGCGACAAGCTGCCAGACGCCCCACAGGTTGGTGCCGGTGGACGGTCCGGCGTGCAGGCCGGCATGCTCGTTCAGGTGCCGCATGGCGGCCACCGAGGCCGCGTCCGGGACTTCGATCATGTGGTCGATCA
>JBFGBS010000127.1:0-6270 GCA_041567475.1 Arthrobacter sp. | reverse complement strand
CTGCCCCAGTTCTGGAACGTCCTTGTGGGCGAAATGAGCCTGGTCGGGCCGCGCCCGCCGCTGCACCAGGAGGTCCAGGAATACGAGCATTTCACCAACCGCCGGCTGCTCATCAAACCAGGCATCACCGGATTGTGGCAGATCAACGGCCGGTCCAACCTTCCGTGGGAAGAGAGCATCCGGCTCGATCTCTATTACGTCGAAAACTGGTCCCTCACCGGTGACTTGATGATCATGTGGCGGACCTTCCGGGCCATGCGCAGCCCGGTCGGCGCTTTTTAAGGAGATGTCATGAAACAGCGGATCGGATATGCAGCCGGGGCCTTCGACCTGTTCCATGTCGGTCACCTCAATTTGCTCCGCCACGCGCGGATGCAATGCGATTTCCTCATTGCCGGCGTCGTCGCGGATGAACTCCTGGTGGAGGCGAAAGGCCGGCCGCCGGTCATTCCGTTGGCGGAGCGCCTGGAAATTGTCAGGAGCATCAAATACGTCGATGAAGCAATTGCCGAGGTCCTGCCCAGCAAGGTCGAGACCTGGCAATCCCACCCCTTTGACGTTTTCTTCAAAGGCGACGACTGGAGGGGGACGCCAAAGGGCCAGCGGCTGGAACAGGACTTCGCAGCCGTCGGAGTGGACGTGGTCTATTTCCCCTACACAATGCACACCTCCAGCACCGCCTTGCGGCGGACGCTCGAACTTCTGAACTCCGAACATCACGAAAAATCCACACGCCACAGCCTGCCTTGACGGCAACGGGCCGGGGCTGAACCGGTCTCAGCAGGGTCTCATCATGAATACGCACGGGGGGTTACACAATGAAACAACAGAGGTCTCAACATCGCGCGCTGCGCATCGCACTGGTCGGAACCAGGGGCGTGCCCGCGCACTACGGCGGGTTTGAAACGTGTGTGGAGGAAGTCGGGCGCCGGCTCGTCCAACGCGGCCACGAAGTCATCGTCTACTGCCGGGCCGGCAACGCCACGGGCAAACGCTTGACGGACTACCAAGGCATGCAACTGGTTCAGCTGCCGGCTCTCCGGCGCCGCTCGCTGGAGACGCTAAGCCACACCGGGCTGTCGGTCGCACACCTGATGGCGCACCGTACGGACGCCGCAATTGTCTTCAATGCCGCCAACGCTCCGTGGCTTCCACTGTTGCGGCTGGCGAAGATCCCCGTCGCGACACACATGGACGGGCTCGAATGGAAGCGGGCCAAATGGGGCCCGGTCGGCAAACAGTACTACCGCTGGGCTGAAGGCTTTTCAGTCCGCGCCTCGAACGCGCTGATCGCCGATGCAGCAGGAATCCGTGACTACTACCGGAGCAGGTTTGAAGCCGCGACCGAACTGATCACGTACGGCGCCCCGATCCTGGAACCCAGGGAACCCAAGCTCCTGTCCCCGGTGGGGCTGGAATCCGGCAAGTACCATCTCGTGGTCGCCCGCCTGGAACCCGAAAACCACGTCCACATGATCGTTGAAGGTTACGTCCGCAGCGGCGCCAAGCTGCCGCTGGTGGTTGTTGGTTCCACGCCCTACGGTCACGAATACAACTCACAGGTCCAGGCCGCCGCCGACAGCCGGGTGATATTCCTCGGCGGGGTGTGGGACCAAGACCTGCTGGACGAGCTCTACGCCAATGCCGCTGTGTACTGGCACGGGCACTCCGTCGGCGGCACGAATCCCTCGCTGCTGCGCGCTATCGGAGCCGGTGCCGCGACCAACGCGTTTGACGTGAACTTCAACAGGGAGGTCCTCGGGTTCTCCGGCAGGTACTTCCGGAACGCGGACGATGTCGCCCGCCTCGTCGAAGACGCAGAGTCCCATCCTGATGTCAGCACGGCCAGGGGAGACATGGCCCGGCAAATCGCCGCGCGGTACGACTGGGATCTTGTGGCCGCCCGCTATGAACAGCTGTGCTACGCGCTCGCAGACCGGACCCTCACCAATCCGCGTGCGGAACGGGGCGAAAACCGGCCGTCCGCTGTCCGTGCCGCAGACGAGAGCCGGGTAGCGTCGTGAGCGTCACCGGAGCACATTCGGCCCGGTTGTCCCGGCCGGCGGAGAGCTACCTCGAGACCGTGGCATCGCTGTCTGCCGCGCAGAAAACTGTCGCGGGCGGGGCCCCGCCGTACTCGGTGTACGTCAACCGCCGGGCAGGACGCTACGTTGCGGCGGCCGCATACCGGGCTGGGCTGACACCCAACCAGGTCACGGCCCTGAGCGCCGGGTTCACGTTTGCCGGAATTCTCCTGCTGGCCCTGGCCGAGCCGCGCTGGTGGGTCGGGCTGCTCGTCTGGATGGCGCTGGCCATTGGATACATTTTTGATTCCGCAGACGGCCAGCTTGCGCGACTTCGCGGAGGTGGATCCGTGGCCGGCGAATGGCTCGATCACGTCGTGGACAGCACCAAGATCGTCACTCTCCATTTGGCAGTCCTGGTTCTTGCTTACCGGCACATCCCTCTGCCCGCCGAGGGCTGGCTGCTCATCCCCATCGGATACGCCATCGTCGGGACTGTCGCGTTCTTCGCCATGATCCTCAATGACCAACTCAAGGCAGTTGTGTTCCTTAAGTCCGGCCTCCCGGCTGCGAAGCGGGGGGGCTCAGCCATCAAGTCCTTGCTGTTGGTACCTACCGATTACGGGGTCCTGTGCCTGTTGTTCCTCCTGTTGGGACTCCCCGTTGTCTTCTTCGTTGGCTATGCATTGTTTTTTGTCGCGAACACCGCCCACCTCTCCCTGGCATTGGCCCGGTGGTTTGGCGACATGAAGCGTCTCTCGGAAACTCCTACAGCCACAGGGCGGAGCTAGTGATGAAAATCCAGAGTCCGGTAACGGCGGCCTTCTTCGGCGACCGGAAACGGCAGGTTCTCCTCGCGGCAGGGCTGACGGCAATAGTCCTCCTCGTCGTTGGCGGGATGTGGGCACTCAGGTCCCCCGCCGCCAATGGCGGCCCGGACGGATCCGGTCAGGTCGCTGCTGCCGCCCAGTCTCCCGCAGCCGCCAGCACACCGTCGGCGCCGCCGAGTGATGCGCCAGCGCCGGCCGCAGATCCGGCGAGCCCGGCTGACCCTGCAATTCCGCCCGTCCCATCTGCCCAGGCGACCCAGCAGAACGACGCGCCGCCGGCGGCCACCAGTGGTCCGGCCGAGCAAAAGCTGGCCGCGACACCGCAGACGGTGGCCGCTCCGGTGGCGATCAGTGATGCTGCGGCTCTGCAGGAAGGTGTCACCGCCACCATCAGCGGGCTTGAGGCCGTAGCAGGAGAAGCGGCCGGCCCCGGAGAGATTTCCGGACCGTCCATCCGGTTCGTCGTTACCGTCCACAACAAGTCCACCGAGGCCGTTTCGCTGGAAGGGGCCTTCGTCAACGTCGAAGGAGGCGCCGACCGGGTTCCGGCCCTCCAGCTGAGCGGCCCCGGTGCAACGAGATTCCCGTCAACGGTCGAGGCCGGCGCCTCGGCGTCGGCGGTGTACGTGTTCCTGCTCCCGCTGGATCAGCGGGATCAGGTTCAGATCTACCTGAATTACCAAGTTTCCGAACCCATAGCGGCCTTCAATGGATCCGTTCCTTCGTCAGAAAGTACGTCATGAACATCGTGCGGAGCTCAAAAAGTGTCCCCGCGCGTTCGCGCGGTGAGAAGGATTCCTCTCACCGTGCGCCGCGGAATGTATTCACCTTGGGAAGCCTACTGACGGAGGGCCGGAGAGCACTCGCTCTGGCCGTTTCCCTGGCGATGGCGCTGGGATTCACGATCCTGCCGGTCACTGCGGCCACCGCTGACACGGCGCCGCTGGACCCCGCCAACCCCGCGTCTCCTCCGACCGTTTCTGCGGATGCTTTGCCGACGGTCCAGGTCGACGGGGTCGTCTGGCAGCAGCATGTGCTCGGGAACGTGGTCTACGCCGTCGGAAACTTCACAACGGCGCGCCCGGCCGGAGCGGCCCCGGGGACGAACACCGTGGCCCGGAACCACATCTTGGCCTATGACATCACCACCGGGAAGCTGATCACCACGTTCACGGCCAGCCTGAACGCCCAGGCCAAGACCATCACGGCTTCTCCTGACGGCTCGCGTCTCTACATCGGCGGCGCCTTCACCCAGGTGAACGGGGTCTCCCGCGCGTATGTTGCAGCGCTCAACCCCACGACAGGAGCGCTGATCACCAGTTTCGCTCCGAATGTGAACTCGCGGGTCTACGCCGTGGCCGCAACCAATTCCGCCGTATATATGGGCGGATGGTTCAGTGGCGTCGGGTCCGCCAGCCGGCCGCATCTCGCCGCGGTCCGCGCCTCCGATGCGGCGCTGCTGGACTGGAGCCCGAATGTGCAGGGGGGCGACGTCAACAATATGGTGCTCAATCCTGACGGCACGAAGGTGGTCGTCGGTGGAAACTTCACCAGCGTGAACGGTTCCAGCAATCCCGGAATGGGCATGGCGGCCCTGAACACGTCTTCGGGGGAGCTTCTCCCGTGGGGCATCAATAACAAGGTGCGGAACGGCGGTACGAACTCATCGATCTACAGCCTCGCGAGCGACGGAACGCATGTGTACGGCACAGGCTACAAGTTCGGGTCTTCCGGCAACCTCGAGGGGTCATTCTCCGCGAGGTGGGATGGCGGGGAAGTGAACTGGATCCAGGACTGCCATGGGGACACCTACGGCGTCTATGCTTCTGACACGGCCGTCTACACGGTCGGCCATGCCCACTACTGCGGCAACATCGGCGGGTTCCCCCAGACCTCCCCGGTCTGGACCTTCAACCGGGCCATAGCCTTCAGCAAGGCAGCCGTCGGAACGATTACTGCTGATCCCCTGGGGTACTTCAACTGGGCAGGTAACCCCCGGCCTGCCCTGCTGACGTGGTTCCCGGATGTAGACGCCGGTTCGTTCACCGGACAGACCCAGGGTGCCTGGACCATCACCGGAAACTCCAAATACGTGGTTCTCGGCGGAGAATTTCCCGCAGTGAACGGAACAGCCCAGCAGGGTCTGGTTCGTTTCGCGACCAAGGATATTGCCCCCAACAAAGAAGGACCCCGCGTTGCAGGCCGCGACATGAACCCCAAGGTCACCGCCCTCGCGGGGGGCAAAGTCCGGGTGGCCTGGCAGGCCAACTTCGACCGGGACAACGAAAATCTCACGTACAAAGTGTTCCGTAACGACAATCTGACGACCCCGGTGTACACCACAACCAAGGCATCCACGTTCTGGAACCGGCCGGTCTTAACTTTCCAGGACAGCGGGCTCCCGCTGGGCTCAACGCAAAGCTACCGCATTGCAGCCATCGACCCGCTGGGAAATGAAACCAGGTCCGAGGGTGTCAATGTGACCGTCTCGGCGGCCGGCAGCCTGGGAACGTACGGGACCGGAGTGCTCGCAGACGGGGCCGGGAGCTATTGGCGGCTGGGCGAAGCAAGCGGCACCACGCTCACCGACTCCGCCGGATGGTCGGATGCTGTAACGGGAACCGGCGTGACGCGCGGAGTGACGGGCGCTATCAACGGTGACGCAAACACTGCGACGTCGTTCAGCGGGTCGTCCACCGGGACGGCGTCCAGCCAGACATCCATCCAAGGGCCGAACGTCTTTAGTGTTGAGACCTGGATCAAAACCACCACCACGCGTGGCGGCAAGATCCTGGGCTTCGGCAACAGGGCGACCGGTGTTTCCACTTCATACGACCGGCAGATCTACATGGACAATGCAGGACGCATTGTTTTCGGTGTCTTTGACGGTGGAGTAAAGACGCTGACCGCCAACGGGAAATACAACGACGACCAGTGGCATCACATCGTCGCCACGGTCGGGCCCAGCGGTATGCACCTGTACGTGGACGGAAAGCGCAGCGCGCAGAGAACCGATGCAACAAAGGGCCAGGATTACTCCGGGTTCTGGCGCATTGGCGGGGACAACCTTAACGGATGGCCTTCTGTGCCGACCAGCCGGTACTTCAACGGCACCATTGATGAGGTCGCGATCTACCCGTCCGTGCTCAGCCTCTCGAGGGTGCAGCGGCACTTCCAGGACTCGGGACGTACCTTGAACATCCCAGTCGCCCCGGCTGACAACGTCGGAAAGGCAGTCTTCGAGGCTGAGCCGGATTTTTACTGGCGGTTCGGGGAAACCAGCGGATCAGTAGCTGCTGACAGCAGCACGTCCGACAACCCCGGTGAATACCGCTCAGGAGTAACTCTGGGACACCCCGCAGGCATCGCCGGAACGACCGACACCTCTGCTGAGTTCGACGGCGTCTCCGGGTTGG
>JBFGBS010000126.1:0-6295 GCA_041567475.1 Arthrobacter sp. | reverse complement strand
GAGGGACTGTTGGGCCTCGGGTTCGCCGTCGCCGTGATCCTGGCCTTCCTGATGTCCGTGCGCTCCACCCTGGTCACGGCCGTCTCGATTCCGTTGTCCCTGCTGATTACGTTCATCGGGCTCGCGGCCACCGGCTACTCGCTGAACATCCTGACCCTCGGTGCCCTGACCATCGCGATCGGCCGTGTTGTGGATGACTCGATCGTGGTGATCGAGAACATCAAACGGCACCTGAGCTACGGGGAAGCCAAAATCACGGCGATTCTGACGTCCATCCGGGAGGTGGCCGGCGCCATCACCGCCTCCACCCTGACGACCGTGGCGGTCTTCCTGCCCATCGCCTTCGTGGCGGGCCTCTCCGGCGAGCTGTTCCGGCCCTTCGCGTTGACCGTCACCATCGCCCTGCTTTCCTCGCTGCTGGTCTCCCTGACGATCGTGCCGGTGCTGGCCTACTGGTTCCTGAAGTCACCGGCGGACTCCGGCATGTCCGAGGCCGACGCCCGTGCCGTCACCGCGAGGGCCCACGAGGCCGAGCAGCGCAGCCGCCTGCAGCGCAGCTACCTTCCGGTGCTGACCAAGACCCAGCGGCACCCGGTCATCACCCTGCTCGCCGCCGTCCTTGTCCTTGGCGGCACCGCAGCCATGACCCCGCTGCTGGCCACGGATCTGCTCGGCAGTTCAGGGCAGAACAGCATGAGCGTCAAGCAGGAACTACCGGCGGGCACGAGCCTGAGCGAGGCCAACGCGGCAGCCATCCGGGTCGAGGAAGTGCTGCGGAGGATCGAGGGCGTCAAGGACGTCCAGGTCACCACCGGCAATGCCCAGTCCGGCTTCTCGGCGCTCCGCTCCACCGGCGCCTCGAATTCCAGCTTCACCGTAGTTACCGACGAAAAGGCCAAGCAGTCCGAGCTTCAGGCAACGGTCCGTGACGAACTCGCCAAAGTCAGCGGCGCCGGCAAAGTTACCGTCGGTTCCCAGCAGGGCGGGTTCGGGACGTCGTCGACCGTGGACATCACGCTCCGGGCAGCGACGTCGGCTGACCTCAGGACCGCAAGCGACACCATGGTCGAGGCCATGGACGGTGTTCCCGGTAGCACCGAGGTCGCCACCAACCTCGCCGCGAGCCAGGCGGTGGTCCAGGTCAAGGTGGACCGTGCCAAGGCCGTCGCGGCCGGCCTGAACGAAGATCAGGTGGCCGGCATCCTTGCCTCCACTATCAGCCCGATACCGGCCGGATCGGTGCGCATCGGCACCGACGACTTCCCGGTGCGGATCGGCGAGGGGACCCTGTTCACCAGCATCGGCGCCGTCCGGGACATCCCGCTGCCCGCGGCCGCCGGCCCGGTTCCGCTGGGCAGCATCGCCACCGTGGAGCAGGTTGACGTTCCGGTCTCCATCACCGCCAGCAACGGACAGCGGACCGCGCGCGTCTCCGTGACGCCGTCGGGCGCGAATCTGGGCGCGGTCAGCGCCGAAGTCCAGAACCGGCTCGCCGAGGTGCAGCTGCCGCCCGGGGTGACGGCCGAGATCGGCGGGGCCACGACGCAACAGGCTGAGTCCTTTGCCCAGCTCGGGCTGGCCCTGCTGGCGGCCATTGCGATCGTCTACGTGATCATGGTGGCGGCGTTCAAGTCCCTCATCCAGCCGCTGATCCTGCTCGTGTCGGTCCCGTTCGCCGCCACCGGCGCCATCGCGCTCCTGCTGGTGACCGGGGTGCCGCTGGGTCTTCCTTCCCTGATCGGCATGCTGATGCTGGTGGGGATTGTGGTGACCAACGCGATCGTCCTCATTGACCTCATCAACCAGTACCGCCAGCCACGCAACGGCGAACCGGGCATGAGCGTGGCGGACGCCATCACCCACGGCGCCCGGCAGCGCCTCCGCCCGATCCTGATGACGGCACTGGCCACCGTGTTCGCCTTGACGCCGATGGCGCTGGGCCTGACCGGTGGCGGCGGTTTCATTTCGCAGCCGCTCGCGATCGTGGTGATCGGCGGGCTAATCTCGTCGACCGCGCTCACACTCGTCCTGGTTCCCGTGCTGTACCGGCTCGTCGAAGGACGCAAGGAACGCCAGACCCGGCGGCCGCGCCGGGCACGCCACGCGGCCCCGGTCGCCGCGTCCGCCGGCTCCGGCGCTGACGAGACCGACGAAATTGACGATCTGCCCGTTCCCAGCGGGGCCCGCTAACCCGGCTGCCAGCCCGCAGGGAATACCGGGCCCCGAAAGGCGTTATACCCGTCGATACATGCAGATGCATGTAAATTAGGTAGAGTGTAACCGGTACCCGGCTAAGCCCGGCAGCGGAAAGGGACATCATGCAGATCGGCGTATTCAGCGTCAGCGACATCACCACCGACCCCACGACGGGCCGGACACCGACGGAACACGAGCGCATCAAGGCGTCCGTCGCGATTGCCAGGAAAGTCGAAGAAATCGGCATGGACGTCTACGCCCTCGGCGAGCACCACAACCGGCCGTTCTTCTCCTCCTCCCCCACCACCACGCTGGCCTACATCGCAGCCCAGACCGAGCGCATCATCCTCTCGACGGCCACCACCCTGATCACCACCAACGACCCGGTCAAGATCGCGGAGGATTTCGCGATGCTCCAGCACCTCGCCGACGGCCGGGTGGACCTGGTCCTGGGCCGCGGCAACACCGCTCCGGTCTATCCCTGGTTCGGCAAGAACATCCAGGACGGGATCGAGCTCGCCGTCGAGAACTACAGCCTGCTCCGCCGGCTCTGGGACGAGGACACCGTCAACTGGTCCGGGAAACACCGGACCCCGCTGCAGAACTTCACGTCCACACCCCGCCCGCTCGACGGCGTCGCCCCCTTCGTCTGGCACGGCTCCATCCGCACGCCGCAGATCGCCGAAGTGGCCGCCTACTACGGCGACGGTTTCTTCGCCAATAACATTTTCTGGCCCAAGGAGCATTACCAGCAGCTGATCGGGCTCTACCGTGAGCGCTACGAGCACTACGGCCACGGCACGGCCGCGCAGGCAATCGTGGGCCTGGGCGGGCAGTTCTTCATGCGGAAGAACTCCCAGGACGCGGTCAAGGAGTTCCGGCCGTACTTCGATAACGCCCCGGTCTACGGCCATGGCCCCTCGCTGGAGGATTTCACCGCGCAGACCCCGCTGACCGTCGGCAGCCCGCAAGAAGTCATCGAAAAAACCCTGACGTTCCGTGAGTACTTCGGCGATTACCAGCGCCAGCTGTTCCTCATCGACCATGCCGGCCTGCCGCTGAAGACTGTGCTGGAACAGCTGGACCTGTTCGGCGAGGAAGTTTTGCCGGTCCTGCGGAAGGAATACGCGGCCCTGACACCTGCCGGCGTCCCGGCCCCGCCCACCCATGCCGGGCGCGTCGCAGCCTCCCTGGCCGGGAGCACGGGCGCCGGGGAGCTCAGCCCCGCAGGAAGCCAGGAGGGGTGATGTCCGGCAAGCCAGGCACAACCACAGGTGCCGGGTCCGCGCCTGCCGCCGCAGTCGGTGCGGGCGTGCGGTTGGCGTCGGAGACCTGGGAGTCCCTGTTCCGGGCCCAGGTGGCCGTGATGCGCGAACTGCAGGCGGCGCCTGCGTTCAGGAACCTCGCCGTCAACGAGTACGACGTGCTGTTCACGCTGTCCCGGTGCCCCTCGGGCTGGCTGCGGCTGAACGAACTCAACGACCACGTCCTCCTCAGCCAGTCCAGCCTGAGCCGGCTCGTGGAACGCCTCGAAAAGCGTGGCCTGCTCGAGCGGACGCCTGCGCCGAAGGACGGCCGCGGGATCCTCATCAGGCTCACCGAAGAAGGCCGGGACCTGCAAAAGCAGATCGGCCGGGAGCACGTCCGCGACATTGCGGCCCTGGTGATGCCGGCCCTCACCGACGCCGAGCAGCGGGAACTGCTGCGGCTGACGGCGAAGCTGCGGGCCTCCGTGGCATCGCGCTAAGCGGCAGCTGCCGCCGCCTCGGCTAGCGGATGACGACGAGCCCGGCCGGATCCTCGTCCGGCAGGTCCCCGGCCACGGTGGCCATGACCTGAATGTCGGTCAGCACGAGGCTGCCGCCGACGGTGGAGAGGAACGCGGTATCCGAGCCGTCACGCCCGGCCGTGATCCGCAACAGGCTTTCCCGGGGCGCGAGGCCCGTGGGATCGATGACGTACCACGAACCGTCGATGTGGGCCTCGGCCACCGCATGGAAGTCCATCGGGCTCAGCCCGGGAGCATAGACGGCCGCGAGCCGGGCCGGGACGTTCTTGGACCGCAGCAGTGCAATGGCAAGGTGTGCGAAGTCCCGGCAGACACCGCGGCGGTGCAGCAGCGTCTCGACGGCGCCGTCGGTCCCGCGTGAGGATCCGCTGACGTAGCGCAGTTCGCTGTGGACCCAGTTGCGCACGGCGTTGAGCAACTCAATGCCGTGCAGCCCGCCGAATTCCGCGTATGAGGTGGGAAGCAGCCGGTCCGACTCGGCGTACCGGCTGGGCCGGACGTAGCGGATGAGTTCCATCAGCTTCGGCTCTTCGGGCAGGGCGGTCCCGGTGACGGTGGCGGTGTAGTTGACGTGGACCTCGGCGGGGTCCGCGAATTCCATGTAGTGGAAGCGTCCGCCGTGGTGATCCGTCAGTTCCGTCAGCGGCACGCCCTCCCCGCCGGCGGTGACGGAGAGGGTCTCCTCGAGGGCGTCATAGCCGACATTCCGGGCAACCGCGACCGCCAGGGCGATTTTGGTGTCTGCAGTGGTTTTGAATGCCAGGCGGGCGGCGACGGTGCGTTCCATGTATCTCCGGAGTGTGGGTTACGGCAAACGACATCCCGACGGCGGCGAAGGCTGCGTGCCGGACCCGGGGGTGTACGGGGCGTCGGGACTCGTTGTTGATCTCCAGAGACATTAGCACCCGGCGGCGCCCTCCCGGATTGCTAGGCGGGGATCCGGACAAGCCGGGTGTTAGGGCTGACGGCGTTGACCGCGGCCACGAAGATCGCACCGAGTTCCGAGCCGGTCGCCGCGCAGAAGAAGAAGTCCCCGTCAGAGTTTTCGGCCGAGCGCTCCGCTGCGGTGGAGCAAGCGTTGTCCGCGGTACTGGCGCTGCCCTGCGTGTCCGGCGAGGCAGCGGCTGCGAGGACCTGGCGAACCGGCTCACCCCCCGAGGCGCACAGCGCATTGTTGGCGTCCCCGAACGCGACCGTCACGATGAGGATGCCCTGGGCTTTGGCGCTGGCCGCGACCGTCTTCAGGTTGTTGCACGCCGTTGCCCCGTTGCTGGTGCCAAGATCGACGGGATCCGCCAACGACGTCGTGCCGGGCAGCGCAGTTTCGTTCGGTTCACCGTCGGTTTCGAAGATGATGGCCTTCTTTGCCGTCTGCGAGCGGGCCGGCAGGGTGGCCAGGTTGTTGGGCTCCAGCCCGAGCACATACCGTGCCGCGGCCTTCATGGGCGCCGCCAGGTAGGTGCCTTTACTGGATTTCTTGAGGCAGTTCAGGCCCTGGACGAGTGTGCTGGAGTTGTTAAGGGCCGGTGTTGCCCCAGGAAAGGCCGGCGCCAGCGTGTAGTCGTTGGAAAACGGGACGGGAATCCATTTCCCCGTCGCGGGTATAAGCGCATCCCCGTTCGGTTCCGTGGCGCAGCCCGCGGTCGGTTTGCTCTTGTGGATGGTGCCGAGCGAGACGTACTTCTGTTCCTTGGTCATGGTCTGCAACGTGGACTTGATGCCGGCAACCATCGCGTTGCGGTCAGTGTCAGACATACTGCCCGTCCGGTCGGCAACCAGAACAACGTCCATGGGGTTCGGAACCGTCTTGCCGCACGACCCTACACACGCACTGGAGGACAGCGACCCGGTGTTTCCAACGTTGACGCCGATCGCCGGGGCAACGGCGAAGGGCACATCCTTGTCTGCTGTCAGCGTCATCGTGTTGCACGAATTACCGCTTCCCGTGGCGCAGGGGATCGCGCAGATGTTCTCGTCGCACTTGGCCCCGGCCGTCGAACCCGGGTTGCAGACGCTGGGGATCTGGCTGGTGTCCGGGGTTTTGGAGGCCCCCGTGGAGGCGATGATGCACCAGAAAACCGCCACGGGGTTGGCGGCGGGGTCATTGGCTTTGGCCAGGGCCACCCCGGCGTCCCTGGCACCGGCCGGATCGCCGGGCAGCAGATAAGCGCCCCCGAGGGCACCGGCGTCTAGGGCGTTACTCAAGGCCTGCCGGTCGTTGATCAGCCGGCCGAGGTCGATGGTCATGGCTGCCGCGGCGAAGATCGCCGGGACCAGCAAGGCGACAATAACGGCGGACGCTCCCCGTTC
>JBFGBS010000125.1:0-6303 GCA_041567475.1 Arthrobacter sp. | reverse complement strand
GGCTGGCATAATCGCCGCAGGCAGGTTCCAAGACCAGATGATGCGTACTCTCGTGTCATCGTTCACGCGAGGGAGCGTTTTAGTGGCCGATCAGGCAACTGCGCAAGAATTCGACATCCTGGTACTCGGCGGCGGCAGCGGAGGTTACGCAACCGCCCTGCGTGCCGTCCAGCTCGGCCTCACCGTCGGCCTCATCGAAAAGGCCAAACTGGGCGGTACATGCCTGCACAACGGCTGTATCCCCACCAAGGCCCTGCTGCACTCCGCGGAACTCGCGGACCACGCCCGCGACGCGGCCAAGTATGGCGTCAATGTGACCCTGGACGGCGTCGACATGACCGCCGTCAACGCGTACAAAGACGGCATCATTGCCGGCAAGTACAAGGGCCTGCAGGGTCTGATCAAGAGCAAGAAGGCCATCACGGTCATCGAGGGCGAGGGCAAGCTCCAGGGCACCGACACCGTCGTCGTCAACGGCACCGCGTACAAGGGCAAGAACATTGTCCTTGCGACCGGTTCGTACTCCCGTTCGCTGCCCGGCCTCGAAATCGGCGGCCGCGTCATCACTTCCGATGAAGCCCTCACCATGGACTACATCCCCAAGAGCGTCATCATCCTCGGCGGCGGCGTCATCGGCGTTGAGTTCGCTTCGGTATGGAAGTCCTTCGGAGTCGACGTCACCGTTATTGAAGGCCTGCCCTCGCTGGTCCCCAATGAAGACCCGACCATCATCAAGGCCTTCGAGCGTGCCTTCAAGAAGCGCGGCATCAAGTTCAACACCGGAACGTTCTTCCAGGGCGTGGAGCAGACCGCCGACGGCGTCAAGGCCACGCTCGTGGACGGCAAGACCTTCGAAGCCGAGCTCATGCTCGTGGCAGTCGGCCGTGGCCCGGTCACGGCCAACCTCGGCTACGAGGAGGCCGGACTCAACATCGACCGCGGCTTCGTCATCACCAACGAACGCCTGCACACCGGCGTCGGCAACATCTACGCCGTCGGCGACATCGTTCCCGGCGTCCAGCTGGCTCACCGCGGCTACCAGCAGGGCATCTTCGTCGCCGAAGAAATTGCCGGCATGAACCCCGTGGTTGTCGACGACATCAACATTCCCAAGGTCACGTACTCCGAGCCTGAAATTGCTACGGTCGGATACTCCGAGCCGGCGGCCAAAGCGAAGTTCGGCGAGGATCAGGTCGAGACACAGGAATACAACCTGGCCGGCAACGGCAAGAGCTCGATCCTCGGCACGAGCGGCCTGGTCAAGCTGGTCCGGCAGAAGGACGGCCCCGTAGTCGGCGTCCACATGATTGGTCAGCGGATGGGCGAGCAGATCGGCGAGGCCCAGCTGATTGTCAACTGGGAAGCCTACCCCGAGGACGTTGCCCAGTTGCTCCACGCCCACCCGACGCAGAATGAGTCGCTCGGCGAGGCCCACATGGCCCTGGCCGGGAAGCCGCTCCACGGCTAAGCACTCCAGCAAGACAATAGGGCACGGTGCACCCGGCTGAAAAAGCCGGGTGCACTAAGCTCGAACACGGCAGCAATCATCCGCACTAAAGATCAATAAGGAGAACGGGGACGACATGTCTGAATCCGTTAACTTGCCCGCCCTCGGTGAGAGCGTCACCGAAGGAACCGTCACACGCTGGCTCAAGCAGGTAGGTGACCGGGTAGAGGTGGACGAGCCGTTGCTCGAAGTCTCCACCGACAAAGTAGACACCGAGATCCCCTCTCCGATTGCGGGCATCATCGAAGAAATCCTCGTCGCCGAAGACGAGACCGCTGAGGTTGGCGCGCCGCTGGTGCGGATTGGCTCCGGCGAGCAGGCTGCCGCCGCTGAGGAGGCGCCCGCCCAGGAAGCCCCGAAGCAGGAAGAAGCACCCGCGGAAGAAGCTCCGGCAGAACAGCCTGCTGCTTCCGAGGCGCCCGCCCCGGAGGCTGAAACGCCGGCCAGCGAGGCTGCACCGTCCGGCGAGGGTCATGAAGTCACCCTCCCGGCCCTGGGCGAGAGCGTGACCGAAGGCACCGTGACCCGCTGGCTGAAGAGCGTCGGCGACACGGTTGAGGTCGACGAGCCTCTCCTGGAAGTTTCCACCGACAAGGTTGACACCGAGATCCCGTCGCCGGTGGCAGGGACCCTGCAGGAAATCCGCGTAAACGAGGATGAAACCGCCGAGGTCGGCTCCGTGCTGGCCGTCATCGGTTCCGGAGCCGCGGCTCCCAAGCAGGAAGCTCCCAAGCAGGAAGCCCCGAAGCAGGAGGAGGCTCCGAAGCAGGAGGCTCCCAAGCAGGAAGCTCCCAAGCAGGAAGCCCCGAAGCAGGAAGCCCCCAAGCAGGAAGCCCCCGCAGCACCGGCGGAATCCGGCTATGTCACTCCCCTGGTCCGCAAGCTGGCGAACCAGCAGGGCGTCGACATCTCCTCGCTGACCGGCACCGGCGTCGGCGGCCGCATCCGCAAGCAGGACGTTCTGGCAGCAGCCGAGGCCAAGGAAGCGCCGGCAGCCGCCAGCGCGCCGGCGTCGGCTCCGTCGGCCGCACCGGTCTCGGAAGAAGCGGCTTCATCACTGCGCGGAACCGTGCAGAAGGCTCCGCGCATCCGCCAGGTCATTGCCCGCCGCATGCGCGAGTCGCTGGACACCTCCACCCAGCTGACCCAGGTGCACGAGGTCGATATGACCAAGGTCGCCAAGCTGCGCACCCGGGCCAAGAACTCCTTCCAGGCCCAGAACGGTTCCAAGCTGACCTTCCTGCCCTTCATCGCGAAGGCCGTGGCCGAGGCACTGAAGCAGCACCCTAAGGTCAACGCCTCCTACGACGAAGACAAGCAGGAGATCACCTACCACAACGCCGAGCACCTGGCGATTGCGGTGGACACGGAAAAGGGCCTGCTGGTCCCGGTCATCAACGACGCGGGCAGCCTGAACATGGCGGGACTGGCCAGCAAGATCGCCGACGTCGCCGACCGCACCCGCAAGGGCAAGATCGGCCCGGACGAGCTCTCCGGCGGCACGTTCAGCATCACGAACATCGGTTCGGTCGGCGCTCTCTTCGACACCCCGATCATCAACCAGCCGCAGGTCGCCATCCTGGGCACGGGTGCCATCGTCAAGCGCGCCGTTGTGATCTCGGACGAAAACGGCGATGACTCGCTGGCCATCCGGTCGATGATGTACCTCTCCCTGACGTACGACCACCGCCTGGTGGACGGCGCCGACGCCGGCCGTTTCCTGCAGACCTTGAAGGCCCGTCTGGAAGCAGGGGCATTCGAAGCGGACCTCGGTCTCTAGGCTTTAGCGACACCAGCGGCGGCAGCCGTGCGGGCACCGGTGGGACACCACCGGCCGGCCTGCACGGCTGCCGCTTTTCTGATTTCGGGATACGGCGGGTCCTCCTCTTGTGCGGGGAAGGCAGGTGGCTACACTAATGCCATGGTTATCCTGTTTAACATCGTGGTCTTCCTGCACATCGTCGGCGCGGCCATGGTGGTGGGCATCTGGATCGGCCATTTGAAAACCCCCATCATCCATCCCCGCCAGTTCGATGGCGCGATGCTGTCGATTCTCACCGGAGTCGCCCTGATGGGCCTGCTCCCGATCCTGCACAACCAGAATCCGAGCGAATTCGGCGATCCGAATTACTTCAAGCTGGGTATCAAGTTCGCCATCGGCCTCGGCATCGGTGTACTGGCCTTCATCGGACGACGGCAGTTCAAAAAGGGCGAAAAGATCGAACTGGGCATGGCCCACGGCGTCGGCGGGCTGGGCCTGCTGAACATTGCCATCGCCACGCTGTGGCAGTAACCGGATCCTGATGACCGTCGCGGCGGCCCTCCCCCCGGGGAGCGCCGCCGTTTGTCATGACCCCTGCTTCGGGGGCACCGGCGAGTATCTGGTCAGGATCCGGTAACAGTTCTCTCACAGCGGATACCGGTGCGGACACGACGGCGACTGCCTAGGATGGGACTCGGCACGGACCGGCACCAGCCGGGCCGCTGATGCTAATCAACGTCGAGGAGTGGACATGGCAGCAACACGCACCGCACACACCGTATGGAATGGCGACCTCATGTCTGGGGCAGGCAGCACTACGCTGGACAGCTCTGGTCTGGGCACGTATGACGTCACCTGGAAAGCCCGCGCCGAGTCGGCCGCCGGCAAGACAAGTCCCGAAGAACTGATCGCCGCGGCCCACTCTGCCTGCTTCTGCATGCAGCTGAGCAACCTGCTGGCGCAGGCCGGCCACACCCCGGATGAGCTGAACACGAAGGCGGATGTCACGTTTGTGCCCGGTACCGGCATCACCGACAGCCACCTGACCTTGTCCGCCAAGGTACCCGGGATCTCGGAGGAGGACTTCCAGCGCATCGCGGACGAAGCCAAGTCCACCTGCCCGGTTTCCGGCGCCCTGACCGGGCTCAAGATCACCCTGGACGCCACCCTCGTGTCCTAGCGTTACCCGGCCCAGTTCGCCCCGAACCGGGGTAGAACACCAGAGGCCCCCGTTTCCCGCCACACTGGCGCGGGAAACGGGGGCCTCTGCCGTACCCGGCGGGCCGGCTGTCCCCAGGTGCCCAGCGGGCCGGCGGGCCGGCGGGCCGAGCCTAGGCCTGGCTGTCCGGCTGGCGTGCGGGCAACGGAGCAGGCCGGACTAGCCGGTATCCCTCGCGCAGCGGCGGCCGGTCGGTGGGAAGCTCCTGGATCATCTCCTTGAGCGCCCCGATCCCGTATTCGAGCTGGGGATCCGTACCCGCAGCGTAGGCGTGCGGCGGGAATGCCACTTCGATGTCCGGTGCCACGCCGAAGTTCTCCACGCCCCATCCGACGCCGCCGGCGAACCAGGTGGCGTAGCGCGGCTGGGTGACTCCTGTGCCGTCGGCGAGGGCGAAACGGTTGTCGATCCCGACAACGCCGCCCCAGGTCCGGGTTCCAATGACCGGACCGATGCCGCGCAACTTCGACACCTGGGTGATGATGTCACCGTCGGACCCGGCGAATTCGTCGGTCAGGATAATCACCGGCCCGCGCGGCGCGTGGTGCGGATACGTCCGGGGCTTTTCGCCGCGCGGCATGCTCCAGCCGGTGACCTTGCGCCCGATGAGCTCCGCGACGAGCTGCGAAGTGTGGCCGCCGCGGTTGCGGCGGACATCGACGATGAGTCCGTCCAGCGCCGTTTCGGTGTCAAGGTCCCGGTGGAGCTGGGCCCAGCCGTTGGCCATCATGTCCGGGATGTGCAAATAGCCGAAGGTCCCCTGCGAGGCTTCGCGCACGGTCCGGCGGTTGCCGGCGACCCATTCCTGGTAGCGCAAACGTTCCTCATCCTTGACCGGGACCACGGCCACGCGGCGCTGCTGCCCGGCAAGGTCGCCATGTCCGGCACCGTTGAGGAGCGTGAGCTCCACGGCGCGCCCGGCAGCACCCACCAGCTGCATGGCCGGAGTCAGTGTTTCAGAGAGTTCGACGCCGTCGATCGCCAGCAGGATGTCCCCTGCTTTGGCGTCGGCCCCGGGCCGGGTCAGCGGTGAGGTGGCCAGCGGGTCCGAGGACTCCCCCGCAAGGATCCGGGTGATTTCCCAGCCCCTGCCGGTGAAAGCGAAGTCGGCGCCGAGCCGGCCTTGGCCGTTGCTGCCGTTCTCCGTGACGGCCTTCGGCCGGACATAGGCGTGGGACGTACCCAGTTCGCCGTGCAGTTCCCACAGCAGGTCGATGAGGTCATCGTGGGAGCCGAGCCGTTCCACGACCGGCCGGTAGCGGGCGTGGATCGAGTCCCAGTCCTGGCCGGCCATGTCCTCGGTCCAGAAGAAGTCGCGCTGGAGGCGCCACGTTTCGTCGAAGGCCTGGCGCCAGACGCTGAGGGGTTCGAGCAGCACCCGGATCCGGTTCAGGTCCACTGTGACCAGCTGCCCCGATTCCTCATCGGCTTTGGCAGCGGCCGGGGCGACGCGGATCTGTTTTTCGTGCAGGTAGACGATCTTGCCGCCGTCGCCGGAGAGCCGGTAGCTGTCCAACGACTCCACGAGTGTCGAGGTCCGGCCCTTGGCCAGGTCGAAACGGACCAGGCTGGGCGCAGTCTTGCGGTCCTCCAGGCTGGCGCGACCTTCCCCCGTCACCCCCGAGAGCTCGCTGTCGAGCCACAGCAGCGCTCCGTCGGTGGCGGTGAGGGCGGAGTAGTTCCCCTGGCGCACAGGAACGGCGATGACCCGGTGCGCGAGTCCGTCCGCATCAACGCGGACTACACATGGCCGCTCCCCCGCATCGTCCGAGGAGTCGACGTCCGCGTCAGCTGCGACGTGCATGTCAACGGTCG
>JBFGBS010000124.1:0-6315 GCA_041567475.1 Arthrobacter sp. | reverse complement strand
GTATCGACGATGATCTTGCGTCCGGTGAGTCCGGCGTCGCCGACGGGGCCGCCGATGACAAACGCGCCGGCCGGGTTGAGGATGTTCCTGGCCCGGGAGGTGTCCAGGTTCGAGAGCGCCATAACGGGGTCAACGACGTGCTCGGCGAGGTCGGCGCGCAGCCGGTCGAGGCTGGCACCTTCGGCGTGCTGGCTGGAAATGACGACTGTCTCCACGGAGACGGGCCGGTTGCCGTCGTATCCGACGGTGACCTGGGTCTTGCCGTCCGGGCGCAGGTAGTCCAGCTCGCCATTCTTGCGGACCTCGGTGAGGCGCTCGGAGAGCCGGTGTGCGAGCCAGATCGGGACCGGCATGTAGGAGGGGGTCTCGTCGCTGGCGTAGCCGAACATGAGGCCCTGGTCGCCGGCGCCCTGCAGGTCGTAGTCATCCTCCTGGCGTCCCTCGCGGGCCTCCAGGGAGTTGAACACGCCGCCGGCAATGTCATTGGACTGCTGGCCGATGGAGACGGAGACGCCGCAGCGGGCGCCGTCGAATCCGTTGGCCGAGGAATCGTAGCCGATGCCGAGGATCGTCTCGCGGACGATCTGCGGGATTTCAACGTACGCATCGGTTGTGACCTCGCCGGCCACATGGACGAGTCCGGTAGTGGCCAGGGTCTCCACGGCAACCCGGGACTCGGGGTCCTTGGCCAGGAGGGCGTCGAGGATCGCGTCGCTGATCTGGTCACAGATCTTGTCGGGATGTCCTTCAGTCACCGACTCGGACGTGAACAGCCGGAGCGCGGCGGGAGTGGACCCGTGGAAGTCTGGGATGTGCAGCGGTAAAGTCACTCAACTACCTTACTGGTTGGGAAAGGGACGCCCGGGGGCGTGTGTCTCCATACTAAGGAGACGTTGCTTACGCCGGGCTCAGGCGGGCGGGATGACCCGGCTCAGTTCAACGCTGATTCGGTCCATCACGGCTGCCGCGACATCGGACTTGGAACCCGATGCCTCCTGAGGTTCGGAGCCGGTGCGGGAAAGGATGACGACGGAGTTGGTGTCCTGGCCGAAAACCAGGTCCTGGCCGACGTGGTTCACCACCAGCAGGTCGCAGCCCTTGCGGCGCAGCTTGGCCTGGGCGTATTCCAGGACGTCCCCGTCCGCGTCTCCCGTTTCGGCGGCGAACCCGATGATGAGCTGTCCGCGCGGGCCCGCGTCACGGGCCTCGACGAGCTCCTGCAGGATGTCCGGGTTGCGGACCAGCGTGATGACGGGGTTGACGTCGTCGTCGCGTTTCTTGATCTTGGTCCCGGACACGTCGGCGGGCCGGAAGTCCGCGACCGCGGCGGCCATGATCACGACGTCGGAGTCCGCAGCGGCGCGCAGGGCGGCCGCGCGCAGTTCGAGGGCGGTCTCCACGTGCACGACTTCGACCCCGTCCGGCGCCGGGACCTCCATGCGGGCGGCCAGCAGCCGGACCCGGGCGCCGGCATCGCGGGCTGCCACGGCCAGCGCGACGCCCTGTTTGCCCGAGGACCGGTTTCCCAGGAACCGGACGGGGTCCAGCGGTTCGCGGGTGCCGCCGGCGCTGATGGTCACGGTGAGACCGGCCAGCCCGCCGGCGGAGTCCGGCACCCCGGCAGAACTGGCCGGATTGGCCGGACCGGCCGGCGCCAGCGCCAGGGCGGCCGCAAAGATGGCTTCCGGTTCGGGCAGCCGGCCGGGGCCGGAGTCGGTACCGGTCAGCCGGCCGCTGGCGGGGTCCAGCACGGTGACACCCCGGCTGCGCAGCGTTTCGACGTTGGCTTGGGTCGCCGGATGCTGCCACATCTCGGTGTGCATGGCCGGGGCCATAAGCACCGGGCCGCGGGCCATCAGCAGGGTGGTGCCCAGCAGGTCGCTGGCCAGCCCGGTAGCCGCGCGCGCCAGCAGGTCCGCGGTGGCCGGGGCCACGACGATCAGATCCGCCTCATGGCCGAGCCGGACGTGGTTGACCGTGTCGACGGCGTCGAAAACGTTGCTCGTCACGGGATGCCCGGACAGGGCCTCCCACGTGGCGACACCCACGAACCGGGTGGCCGCCTCGGTGGGAATGACGGTGACGTCATGACCGGCTTCAGTAAAAAGCCGGAGGAGCGATGCCACCTTGTAGGCGGCGATCCCTCCCCCGACTCCGAGGACTATGCGCACGTGAACTCCGTCAACAGGCAGCCTTTACTCTGCTTTTCGGGCAGGAATATTATTCGGCAGCTTCAACCGGCGTGGAGACGAGCTTGCCTTCGTTGATCTCGCGCAGGGCGATCGAAAGCGACTTCTCGTTCAGTTTGGTGTCGACCAGCGGTCCGACATATTCAAACAGGCCCTCGTGCAGCTGGGCGTAGTACGCGTTGATCTGGCGTGCGCGCTTGGCACCGAAAATCACCAGTCCATACTTCGAATCGGCAGCCTTCAGCAGCTCGTCGATCGGCGGGTTGATGATGCCTTCAAGGTTCGTGGACACGAATTCTCCAAATTCTAACGGACGTCGTCCCGGCGCCTAGCGCGGGTTCGGGGTCAGCCCCATGAGTGAAACAAGCTCGTCCGCTGCCCGTCGAACGTCATCATTGATGACGGTGTGGTCGAACTCCGGTTCAGCGGCGAGTTCTAGTTTAGCGGTTTCCAGCCTCTGCTGCTGTTCTTCGGCAGTTTCCGTGCCGCGGCCGACCAGGCGGCGGACCATTTCCTCCCAGCTGGGAGGCGCAAGGAAGACGAATTGGGCGTCCGGGACGGCCTGTTTGACCTGGCGTGCACCCTGCAGATCGATTTCCAGCAGAACCGAGCGGCCCTCGGCGATCGCGGCCTCCACGGTGCTGCGGAGCGTGCCGTAGCGGTTGCGGCCGTGCACTACCGCCCATTCGAGCAGGTCGCCGTTTTCCACGAGGGAATCGAACTCTTCGGCCGTCTTGAAGAAGTAGTGGACGCCGTCCTCTTCACCGGGACGGGGCGGGCGGGTTGTTGCCGATACGGAAAGCCATACGCCGGGATAGTTGTCCCGGATGAAGGTGGACACGGTGCCTTTGCCGACGGCCGTCGGTCCGGCAAGGACTGTCAGTCCCGGTTTCTTGCTCACATATTCCTTTGGGCGGTGTCTGGTCAGCCCGGCGGAGCGGGCTGTTTGTCGTCTATAAAATCTACCAGCGCGCGGCGCTGATGAATTCCCAGACCGCGGACCCTGCGGGAGGGCGCAATCCCCAGTTGTTCCATGATGGCCGCGGCGCGGACCCGTCCGATGCCCGGCAACGCCTCCAGCAGTTCCACGATCCGCATGCGGGCAATGGCGTCATCGGATTCCGCGGAGCCAATGATCTGGGCAATGCTCAGATCCCCCGCTTTCAGCCGTTCCTTCGCCGCGGCCCGGGTGGTCCGGGCGGCGGCGGCCTTGCGTAGGGCGTCTGCCCGTTCCTGCGAAGTGAGGGGTCGCAAAGTCACTGGGTCCTCCGTGTCCGTCCTCGCGTTGGCCGGCCCGGCCGGTGCGTGCGGATGGCCGGCTCCCGGCCTGCCGCACGGCACCGCAACCGAAGCCGTGACCTGAACCTACCGTCTTGGGACGGCAGAAATCAATGGAGAACCGGAACCGGTCCGGCGCCCTGGCCGGGCGCGGGACCGCCGGGACTCCTAAACGGCCAGCAGTTGGTCCCTGGTCCGCAGGGCCGCATCGCGCAGCGCCCCGGCAGCCGGTCCGGCGGCCAGGATGTCACGGCTGGAAGTTCCCAGGACCTGCGCGTATGCGGGTCCGAAGGTCCGCCGAAGGTCCGCGGCCGTCGCGCCCTGGGCCCCAAGCCCGGGGGCCAGGATCGGTCCGCACGTCGCGGCGAGGTCCAGGTCCAGGTCGGTCAAGGCGGAGCCGACCGTGGCCCCGACCACAAGGCCGACGGATCCGAGGCTGCCGGGTGCCGCGGCGGCGTAGCGGCGGTTCTCTGCCGCCGCCGCCTGAACGATCCGGCGGGCCACGGAATCGGCCCCGCCGGCGTGCTGGACGGAGGCGCCCTCAGGGTTGGAGGTCAGGGCGAGAACGAACACGCCGCGGCCGGTGTCCGCGGCGAGGTCCAGCGCGGGCCGGAGCGATTCAAAGCCCAGGTACGGGCTCAGTGTTACCGAATCGGCCGCCAGCGGCGAGCCGTCCCTGAGCCAGGCGTCGGCATAGGCGGCCATCGTGGAGCCGATGTCCCCGCGTTTGGCGTCGGCAATGGTCAGTACGGAGGCGTCCGCGGCCGCGGCCAGGACACGCTCGAGGACGGCCATGCCGGCGGAGCCGTGGCGTTCGTACAGTGCCACCTGCGGCTTCACCGCGGCCGCGAGAGTGCCCACCGCCTCCAGCACGGTGAGCGAGAAGTTTTCCAGCCCCGCGGCGTCGTCGTTCAGCCCCCAGTCGCGCAACAGCGCCGGGTGCGGATCGATCCCGACGCACAGCGGCCCGCGGCTGCTCATGGCCCGGCCGAGCCGGGAGCCGAAGGGCTCCCGGCCCGCGGGGACGCTGCCGGCGGTTGCGTCAGGCATGCTGCGCTGCCGCTTCCCGGGTGGCTGCCTGCTGTGCAGCCTGCTGCGCCGCCTGGGAGGCGGCCAGGGCGGCGGCGTGCTCCTGCAGGCTGGTCACGGACCAGGCGTAGGTGCGCAGCGCCTCGATGGCCTGGACAGCGGCGTTGAATTCGGCCACGGTCGTGATGCACGGGATCCCGATCGAGGTCGCCGCGGCGCGAAGTTCGTAGCCGTCGCTGCGGGCTTCGCCACCGGAGGGGGTGTTGAAGACCATGTCGATTTCGCCGGCGATCACCATGTCCGCGATGGTGCCTTCGCCCGCGGCGCTGGAGCCTTCGGCGACCTTGCGCACCGGCGTGGCCTGGATGCCGTTGCGGCGCAGCACGTCCGCGGTACCGCCGGTGGAGACGATCTCGAAGCCGAGGTCGGAGAGCCGCTTGACCCCCATGATGACCGAGCGCTTGTCCCGGTTTGCCACGGAGACGAAGATCTTGCCCTCGGTCGGCAGGGCATTGTTCGCGGCGGCCTGGCTCTTGGCGAAGGCGGTGTCGAAGTGCTTGTCGATACCCATGACCTCACCGGTGGAGCGCATTTCCGGGCCAAGCAGCGAGTCCACGACCTTGCCCTCGGGCGTGCGGAACCGGCTGAACGGCAGCACCGCTTCCTTGACGGAGACCGGTGCGTCCAGCGGCAGGGTGGACCCGTCGCCGGTTTCCGGCAGCATCTTGTACGCGGTGCGCAGCTGGTTGATGGTCACGCCGGTGCCGATCAGGGCTGCCGCCTTGGCCATCTGCACGCCGGTGGCCTTGGAGACGAACGGCACGGTGCGGGAGGCGCGCGGGTTGGCTTCGAGGACGTAGAGGACGTCGGATGCCAGGGCGAACTGGATGTTGATCAGACCGCGGACGCCGACGCCTTCGGCAATCGCGAGGGTCGCCGTGCGGACCCGTTCCAGGACGTTGCCGCCGAGCGTGATCGGGGGCAGGACGCAGGCCGAGTCGCCGGAGTGGATGCCGGCCTCCTCGATGTGTTCCATGATGCCGCCGAGGTACATTTCGGTGCCGTCGTAGAGGGCGTCGACGTCGATTTCGACGGCGTCCTCGAGGAAGCGGTCGATCAGGACCGGATGGTCCGGGGTGATCTCGGTGGCGTTGGCGATGTAGCGCGAGAGGTTGGGCTCGTCGTAGACGATCTCCATGCCGCGGCCGCCCAGGACGTAGGACGGGCGGACCAGGACGGGATAGCCGATCTCGTCGGCGATCTTCTTGGCGTCGTCGAAGGACACGGCGGTGCCGTTCTTCGGCGAGATGAGCCCGGACTCGTCCAGCACGCGGGAGAAGGCGCCGCGGTGCTCCGCGAGGTCGATCGCTTCCGGAGACGTGCCCAGGATCGGCACCCCGGCGTCGGCGAGCTGCTGCGCGAGCTTGAGCGGGGTCTGGCCGCCGAGCTGCACGAAGACGCCCATCACGCCGCCGGTGCGTTCCTCGGCCGCAATGACCTCCAGGACGTCCTCGAGCGTCAGCGGTTCGAAGTACAGCCGGGTGGAGACGTCATAGTCCGTGGAGACGGTTTCCGGGTTGCAGTTGACCATGACGGTCTCGTAGCCGGCCTTGCGCAGCGCCATGGAGGCGTGCACGCACGAGTAGTCGAATTCGATGCCCTGGCCGATCCGGTTCGGCCCGGAGCCGAGGATGATGATCGACGGTTTGGCGTGCAGCGCAACCTCGTCCTCCTCGTCGTAGGAGGAGTAGTGGTACGGGGTGTAGGCGGCGAATTCCGCGGCGCAGGTGTCCACGGTCTTGTAGACCGGGCGGATGCC
>JBFGBS010000123.1:0-6339 GCA_041567475.1 Arthrobacter sp. | reverse complement strand
GAGCTTCAGCAGCCGGGGGCCGCCGACCTCGCCGCTGAAAAGCCCGCGGGAGATATCGCACGGGGAATCCTCGCCGCCGTAGGAGCCGAGCATTCCGGCCACGGCATCGACGTCTACCCCGAAAGCTACCTGGATGTCCTTAGTCATCGGATCAACCTTTCAATCTATTAGTGAGTTGTTTGAGAGTTGGCGGATATCAAAGCAGGCGGTCCGCTCCTCGCCGCGATGGCGTCCTTGACGCCTTGGCGCCCGGTGCCGAGGCGGAGCAGGAGGCTCAGGAGGACCAGCGATTGGGAAGGTCTGAGCAGCCCGGACGGCACAGCGCCGGCGGCCAGCAGGTCTTTGCCGCCGCCGGAACCGTAGAAGGGCATGACGGGACCGGCCTGGACCCTGGTGCTGGTCACGACAACCACCCCGGCGGCAACGGCCCGGGCAATTTCCGCGCACAGCGCCATATTCGCGTTGCCGTTCCCGGTCGCTTGCAGCACAATTCCTTCGGCGCCGGCCGCCAGGGCGGCCCGCAACAGGGTGGCATCCGCTCCGGGATAGGCGCACACCAGGTCCACCCGCGGGCCAGGAGCCTGCCCGGCAACGGGAAGCTGCAACGCCGGAGCCCGGCCGGGGGCCTGCTGCATCCTGACGACCCCGTCCGGACCCACGTTCCCGGCGGAGCCAAAGTCGGGATTTTCAAACGCCGCAAGCCGTGACGTATGGGTCTTCCGGATTCCCTGCGCCGGATAGACGTCTCCGGCGAAGGCGACCAGGACACCCCAGTTCCGGGCCGCAGGCGAACCGGCGACGGCGATGGCCTGGCGGAGGTTGTCCGGTCCGTCGGGGTGTTCCGAGTCTGCCGCGTTTTGCGCGCCGGTGAACACGACAGGGCGCGGATCGTCGTGCGTGAGGTCCGACAGATAAGCCGTTTCCTCCAGCGTGTCGGTTCCATGAGTCACCACGACGCCCAGGACCTGCGGATCAGTCAGCGCCGCGTGGATGCTTTCGCAGATGGCCAGCATGCTGTCCACCGTCAGCAGGTACGACCCCTGACGGAAGACATCAACAACCCGCACCGGGTAAGGGAAGGTGCCGCCCGCCCCGGAAAGCACTTCGGCGCCCGTGTCGGACGCGAGGGCGCCGGCGTCACCGCGGTCACGGGAGGAGATGGTCCCGCCCGTGGCCAGCAGCACCACATGGTGTCCGCTGGGATGTGTCGCTGTCATGGTCTGCTCCCGACTGTCTTGCACAATCGATTGGGTAATCTGCATTGCCACTGCCTTAGCCAATCGTTTGGGTTGATAGATAAAAGTTACCGACGGCATGTTGCCGCGGAAGACCCGGGACGTTTCGGGCGTGTAAACACCCGACCCGCCCGCCGGAGTCCCGCCGTGCGGGCTGCCTGCGGCCCCGTCGCGCCCCTGGGCGGGGTGCTCCCGGAAGCTTTTTGTGCGGAGTACCCAATCGATTGGGTATCCAACGGAAATAACACTAGAATGTGAAGTGCGCCACGTCAAGGGCCCCGTAAATGTTTGTAGGCTGTAGACGTCCCGGCACCACCATTCATCCCAAAAGAGGGCACGCGTGAACGATCAGAACTCCGAAGACCGGGTCATCACCCTCAAGGACCTTGCCAGCAGACTGGGGATCCACCCCTCCACTGTGTCGCGGGTCCTGCACTCGGATGCGGATGTGGCACGCGGCGCGGCGTCAGCCTCCACAGCAGAGCGGATCCGGAAGCTGGCCCGGGAACTCGGCTACTCCCCGGACCCGCAGGCCACGGGGCTGCGGACCCGTCGCTCCAGGATGCTCGGAGTGATCGTGCCCCGACTCTCCGACCTGGTCCTCGCCATTATGTATGAAGGCATTGAAGAGGCCGCCGCCGAGACGGGCTACTCCGCCTTTGTCATGAACTCCCGGGACGACCCGGAGGAGCAACGCAGGAAAACCGAAATCGTCCTGGCCCGCCGGGTTGACGGGCTGATCATCGGGGACGCCCATCTCGACAGCACCCTGTTGCAGGAACTGACAGACCGGAAAGTCCCGTTCGTCCTGATGAACCGCCGCGTCCCCGGGTACCCGTCCGCCACCTGCGACGACGTGCTCGGCGGTGAAGTCGTGGCCGAACACTTGTGGGACAAGGGCCATCGGGACGTTGCCGTCATTGCAGGTGAGCCGTATGCCAGTACCGCGATCGACCGCACCAGCGGTTTCGTGGACCGGTGGCGTGCACTGGGTGGCCGGATTCCCGATAGCTCGGTCGTGTGGTCCAGGTTCGACACAGCCGGCGGCCGCGAGGCAACCGAGGCCCTGCTGGCCAACGGCGATAAACACCCGACTGCGATTTTCGCCGTCAACGACTTCGCGGCCATCGGCGCCATGGGAGCCCTCCGGGCCAACGGGCTGACGGTAGGAGAGGATGTGGCATTGGTGGGTTTCAACGACACCTCACTTGCCGCGGAACTGCCCATCCCGCTCTCATCCGTCCGCTCGCCGATGCTGGACATCGGCCGCGCCGCCGTCAAGCTCATGCAACAAGTTCTCCGGGGAGAAACGGCTGAGCCGGTGGCGCTGAAACCGACGCTCTGCGTGCGGGAAAGCAGCTCGCGTCCGCACCCCTGAGATGCGGTACGTTGAGGCCATGGACTGGGCCAACGCCGACACCTGGGGCGCCGCGATCTACTTCTGGATCATCCCCACGGTTCTCGGTGACGCCATTTTCCCGCCCATCCCGTCCGAGATGCTGATCATCACCGGCGGTGCCCTCTCCGCGGACGGGCGCGCCAACATCTTCCTGGTGGGGTTCGTGGCCGCCGCGGCGTCGTGGATCAGCGACCTGGTGGTCTTCCAGCTCTTTAAACGGCGCCTGAGCCACGTCCTTGACCGTTGGAAATGGGGCCGGGCGTTCCATGCGGCCGTGCACTCGGCCATTGCCCAGGCGGGCCGCTCTTCCACTTACGGGGCGATCATCGGGGTGCGGTTCATCCCCGGCGGACGGCTGGCGACGTCGGCCGCGGCGGGGATCGCCGACGTGTCGACGCGCGCGTTCAGCCTCTGCGCGGCTCTCGGCGGCTTCCTCTGGGCCTTCTGGTCCGCGGCGCTGGGCTACTTCACCGGTTCCGCGACGGACCTGCCGTTCTGGGCCAGCTCCCTGATCGGCGTCGGCGTCGGGCTGCTGATCGGAGCGGTCATCGGGGTGATCGTCACGCGCCGGCGCGGCAACCGCTCCGCCATCGACGACCCTACCGAAGAACTGGACTTCTAAACCTAGACGGGGGCCCAGCGGCCGCGGCTGCGGCGCAGCACCGTCAGGGATCCGGTGAGCGCAACGCGTTCGACGGCGTCGCGCATCATGGCCGCCGACTCGCGGGCCTGCTGGTTTTCTGCCGGGTAGAACGTGGCGTCGACCAGGAACCGCAGATTCAGCTGCGGCACGCCGCCGGCCAGTTCCAGCTGGTTCGATTCCACATGATGGCGTGTCCCGAGCGCCTCGAGGGCGGCCTCCATCACGGCTTCGGGAGGATTGCCGGGCTTGAGCCCGGTGATCTTGAGTCTGGTCTGGAACGACGGCATGCCTCCACCCTAGTAGGCCGGTCGGCACGCCGGCCCTGCCCCGGAGGCTCCCCGGCCCGGCCTTGCCACGGGCAGTGCCGTCCGCTGCTAGCCGGTGTTGCGCAGCCCGGCAGCAACGCCGTTGACCGTGATCAACATGGCGCGTTGGAGGCGTTCATCGATTTCGGCGCCGGAGATGCCCTCCTTGGCCGGCCCCTCGGCCCGGATCCGCCGCAGGAGCTCGACCTGCAGGTAGCTGATCGGGTCCAGGTACTGGTCCCGGATTTCCAGCGACCGCTTGAGCGTGGGCTGGGCATCGAGAAGCACATCCTCACCCGTGATGCTCTGGATTTCGGCAACGGTGAGCTCGTATTCGGCCCGGATGGCATGGAAGAGGTGGTGCAGCTCCTCGGGAACCAAGGTGGAGACGTAGTACCCGGCGATGTCCATATCCGTCTTCGCCAGCGTCATCTCGACGTTGGACAGGACCGAGCGGAAGAACGGCCATTCCGCCGCCATCCAGATAAGCTGCGCGGCGTGGCCGGCGTCGCGGGCCGCCTTGAGCCCGGATCCGACGCCGAACCAGCCCGGCACGATCTGCCGGGACTGGGTCCAGCCGAACACCCACGGAATGGCGCGCAGGCCTTCGAGTCCGGCGCCCGAATCGGGCCGCTTGGACGGCCGGGAGCCGATGTTCAGGGACCCCAGCTGCTCCACCGGGGTGGAGGCCATGAAGTAGGCAGGCAGGTCAGGGTCGTCGATCAGCGTCCGGTAGCGGGCAAACGCGGCGTCGGAGATGACCTCCATGACCCGGCCGTATCCCTCGCGCTGGTCCTCCGAGGTGCGCGGGTCGCGGTGCAGGGCGGAACCCTGCAGGACGGCCGCGAGCGAGAGTTCCAGGTTCTCCCGGGCAAGTTCGGGCAGGGAATACTTGTCCGAAATGACCTCGCCCTGCTCGGTGAACTTGATCTCGCCTTCCAGCACCCCGTTGGGCTGGGCCATGATGGCATCATAGGTCGGGCCGCCGCCGCGGCCCACGGATCCGCCGCGGCCATGGAACAGCCGGACCCGGACGCCGTGCTTCGCGGCAATGTCGCGGAGCTTGCGTTGGGTTTTGTGGATTTCCCACTGGCTCGTCATAACGCCGGATTCCTTGTTGGAGTCCGAGTAGCCCAGCATGATCTCCTGCTGGTCGCCGCGGAGCCTGACGAGTTCGCGGTAGGACGGATCCGAGAGCAGCTGATCGACGATCTCGGCCGAGGCGCGCAGTTCCTCCACGGTCTCCAGCAGCGGCGCGAACCCGATCCTGGCGTACGGTGCCGCACCGAAGAGGTTCACGAGCCCCGCCTCGCGGGCGAGCACGGCCGCGGCCAGGACATCGTCGGCGCCGCGGGTCATGGAAATGATGTAGGTCTCGATCACGTCGGGACCATAGGTGCGCAGGGCACGCCGGATTTCCCGGAAGACGTCGTACGTGGCGTCCGCGACGCCGTCGAGCTTGATCGGGTGGCCGGAGAGCGGGCGGCGGGAGGCGAGTTCCGAGCCCAGGACCTCGAGCCGCTCGGCGCGGCTGAGCTCGGCGTAGCGGATGCCCGGTCCCCCGAGCCGGTCCATCAGCTGGCCGACGGCGTCGTGGTGGTGGTCGGCGTGTTCGCGGATATCCAGGGTGGCCAGGTGCAGGCCGAAGGAAGCGATGGCCCGGCGGACGCGGGTCAGGGCGCCATCCGCGGCCAGGGCCGCCTGGTGATGCCGCAGCGAGCGCTCCAGCAGGCCCAGTTCGGCAAGGATCTCGGCCGTGGCCTCGTAGTCCCGGCCGGGCTCGTGCGGCGCGCCGGCGGTCACCCGCCGGGCGGTGTTCATCAGTTTGGCCTTGATGCAGGTGAGTTTGAGCCGGTAGGGCTCCTGCGCGTTCAGCTCCAGCACCCGGCGGTCCAGCCCGGGGAGGTGTTTGAGGTCCACGTCAATCGAGTCGAGCAGTTCCTGGTCCGCCCCGGCCAGGGCCGTCGAGTTGGACAGGATGGAGATCAGCCCGTCGATCAGGCCGATGCTGATCCGCACGGCGTGCTGGTTCTGGATCTGCAGGATCTCCCGCGTGACGGCGGCCGTCACGTTCGGGTTGCCGTCCCGGTCACCGCCGATCCAGGAGCCGAACCGGAGCGGAGCCTTGTCCCCGGGAAGGGTGACGCCGTGTTCGCCGAGCAGCTCGGAAAAGTCCGCGAGCATCTCGGGCATGGCGTCGCTGAGGATGCCGGTGAGGTAGTAGATGGCGTTCCGGGCCTCATCGACCGGAGTGGGGCGGACCTGGCGGAGTTCGTCGGTCTGCCACATCTGGTCGATCACTTCGGCCAGCTGCCGGTCCTGCCGGCGGCGCGCGGAGGTCCCTTCGCCGGTGGCCACGGCGAGGATGTCCGAAATCCTGCGGATCTTGTCCAGCACGGAGCGGCGCGAGGCTTCGGTGGGGTGCGCGGTGAAGATCGGGCGGACATCGAGGTCGTTGACGACGTCCTGCAGCGTGGACGTACCCGCGTGGTCGGCGATGTCCGCGATGGCCTTCGCGAGCCAGCCGTCTTTTTCCTGCCGGGTGCGCAGCCCGCGGACCCGGTGCACCTGCTCGGCGGCGTTGGCCAGGTGGAAATAGAACGCGAACGCGCGGACCAGGTCGGTGGCCTGCTCGAGCGGCAGGGAGCCGAGCAGTTCGCGGACCTGGGCGACGACGTCCTGGGAACTCCACGGCCCGGTCGCGTCGGCTCCGCCCCGGGCGGCTTCCTTCGATTCCTTGGTCAGCAGGCGTACCTG
>JBFGBS010000122.1:0-6347 GCA_041567475.1 Arthrobacter sp. | reverse complement strand
GGGCCCACGCCGGCGAGGGCCCCGCGGCGAAGCGAAGCAAGACGTGGGAGCCGGTGGGTGGGGCCACGCCGGCGAGGGCCCCGCGGCGAAGCGAAGCAAGACGTGGGAGCCGGTGGGGACTAGAGTGAATTTGTGAGTACCTCAGCCGGCTGGGAGCATCCCCCCACGTCCCTCTATACCGACCATTACGAGCTGACGATGCTGCAGGCGGCCCTGCAGTCCGGCGCCGCGCACCGCAAATCGGTGTTCGAGGCGTTTGCCCGGCGCCTGCCGGACGGGCGCCGCTACGGGATTGTCGCCGGCACCGGCCGCCTGCTCGAGGGCATCGCGAATTTCCGGTTCGGCCAGCCGGAGCTGGATTACCTGCGCCGCACGGGGGTGGTCAATGATGAGACCCTCGAGTACTTGGCCGGGTACAGCTTCTCCGGTGACGTGTGGGGGTACCCGGAAGGAGAGGCATACTTCCCCAACTCCCCCGTCCTGATCGTGGAGTCCACGTTCGCCGAGGCCTGCATCCTCGAAACCTATGTCCTCTCGGTCCTGAACCATGACAGTGCGATCGCCTCCGCGGCGTCGCGGATGATTTCGGCCGCCGGCAACCGGCCGTGCATTGAGATGGGCTCGCGCCGGACGCATGAAGAGTCCGCCGCCTCGGCGGCCCGCGCCGCCGTGATCGCCGGCTTCGACAGCACCTCCAACCTTGAGGCGGGGCGGCGGTACGGGCTGAAGACCGTCGGCACGGCCGCCCACTCCTTCACCCTGCTCCACGACACGGAGCGTGAGGCGTTCAGCGCCCAGATTGCTGCCTTCGGCCCGGAAACCACACTGCTGGTGGACACGTACGACGTCGAGGCGGCCGTCCGCACCGCCGTCGATCTGGCCGGCAGCCGGCTCGGCGCGGTCCGGCTCGATTCGGGCGACCTGGTGGCGCAGGCGCAGTGGGTCCGTAGCTTCCTGGACGAACTCGGCAATGACCGGACCCGGATCGTGGTGACCTCGGACCTGGACGAGTACGCCATCGCGGCCCTGCAGTCCGCCCCGGTGGATTCCTACGGGGTGGGCACCTCGCTCGTGACCGGCTCCGGCGCGCCGACGGCCAGCATGGTCTACAAACTGGTCAGCCGGACCGACGACGCCGGCGCGTTCGCACCGGTGGCGAAGGCCGCCAAGAACAAGACCAGCAAGGGCGGCCGCAAGTACGCGTTGCGCCGGCTCAACGAACGCGGCACTGCGACCCACGAAATCGTCGGGATCGGCCGTCCTCCGGAGGACGACGGGAACGACCGCCAGTTGCTGCAGCAGTTCATCAAGAACGGTGAACTCCTGCCCGGTTGGACCGGTGCCGAGGGCGTGCAGCGTGCCCGCAGGCGCCACGCGGATACGATGCGCGAGCTTCCCGCGGTCGTGAACCGGCTCCAGCGCGGCGACGCCGCCATCCCCACCATCTACGAGGAGGACTGAATGTCCCGCGCCCTGATCATTGTTGATGTGCAGAACGACTTCTGCGAAGGCGGTGCGCTGCCGGTCGAAGGCGGGGCCGCCCTGGCCGGCGAGATCAGCGAATACGTCGACGCCCACCACGGCCAGTTCGACCACATCCTTGCCACCCAGGACTGGCATATTGATCCGGGGGCGCATTTTTCCGACGACCCCGATTTCGTCGACAGCTGGCCCCGGCACTGTGTGGCCGGGACGCGCGGCGCGGAACTGCACCCCGACCTCGACACCGAATACATCCAGGCCTATTTCCGCAAGGGCCAGTACACCGCGGCCTACTCCGGCTTCGACGGGCTGCTCGCCCCGGACGATGCCGTCCCCACCGGGGACCGCAAGCCCGGCGCCATGCCGCTGACCGATGCCGCGGACTTCGCGGTCGACCCTGATGCGGTCGGGCTGGATGACTGGCTGCAGAGCCACGACGTCGAAGAGGTCACGATCGTCGGGATCGCCACCGACTATTGTGTCCGGGCGACCGCGCTGGACGCTGTCCAGGCCGGCTATACCGTGACGGTCCTGCGCGGGTTGACGGCGGGAATCGCCGACGACCTTGAGGATGCGGTCGCGGAGATGGAACTCGGCGGCGTCGAAGTCGGCTGAAGATCTGCCGTGGCGGACGTACGCCTGCCGGAATGTGACCGGCCTGGCCACAAAAGCCCGCTCCCGCGGCTAGACTCGAAATCCCGCCATGTTCGGCAGACACGCACGACTCCGGAGTACACCATGAAGAAGACCCTGACCGTCCTGATCGCAGCCGCGGCCCTGCTCGGTGCCGCCGGCTGTTCGGCCCCGCAGCTGAGCAGCGAGGAAACCTGCGCCCGGATCAACTCCGTCGCCGCGGGCCAGCCGGCCAGTTCGGACAAGTACGGCACGATCCGGTTCGCCAACCAGATCCGGCCGATCGCGGCGTCCGCCTCCGATGAGCTGAAGGGTCCGCTGGAAGACATCATCGCGTACCTGGACGAGTCCACCACGGACCACCCCGATGCCGACAAGCTGGCGGACCTGCAGTCGAAGTACGCCGCTGCCGGCCAGACCTACACCGCCGTCTGCGGCCAGTAACGGCCAGGCCACCAGCGCAAAAGCCCGGGCCACGGACAGCACCTGCTGTCCGTGGCCCGGGCTTTTGACCGGGGTCTACTTCCGGCCGATGAACCAGTCCTGCAGCTTCCGCAGGCGGGTCTGGAGCTGCTCCTCGTTGGCCTGGGCCACGGGCGGTCCGCCGCACACGGTCCGGAGCTTGGTGTGGACAACACCATGGGGCGTACCGGTCCGCGCGGACCAGGCCGCCACGTTCTTGGCCAGTTCGTTCCGCAGGTCCATCAGCATCCGGTGGTCCGGCACGGCGGGGCCGGCCGCCGCCAGCGGGACGGCCCGCTGGTTCTTGCGGTTCAGCTGCTCGTGCTGGCGTTGGCGCAGCAGCGTCCCCACCTGCTCGGCGTCGAGGAGGCCGGGGATTCCGAGGAAGTCCAGCTCGTCGTCGGAGCCGACCTCCCCGCCGGTGCCGAACTCGCCGCCGTCAAAGAGCACCCGGTCAAAGGAGGCCTGGGAGTCCAAGGCCTCGAACTTGCCCTTCAGCAGCGAGTCGGAGGCCTTTTCCTCGCGGTTGGCCTCGTCCAGCAGGGAATCTTCCGGATTGAAGAGGCCGTCGCCGTCCTCCTTCTCCGGGCGGTCCAGGGCGTGGTCGCGCTCGGCTTCCATGGAGTTGGCCAGGGCCGTCAGTTGCGGCACGGAGGGCAGGAAGACCGACGCCGTCTCGCCGCGCTTGCGGGCACGCACGAAGCGCCCGACCGCCTGGGCGAAAAACAGCGGCGTTGACGTGGAGGTCGCATAGACCCCGACGGAGAGCCGGGGGACGTCGACGCCTTCGGAGACCATCCGCACGGCCACCATCCAGCGTTTGTCGCTCGCGGTGAACTCCTCGATCTTGCCGGAGGCCTTCGCATCGTCGGAGAGGATCACCGTGGGCGATTCACCGGTGATCCGCTTGAGCTGCCCGGCGTAGGCCCGGGCGGCGTCGTGGTCGGTGGCGATCACGAGGCCGCCGGCGTCCGGAACGGTCCGCCGGACCTCGCTGAGCCGTTTGTCCGCCCCGGCCAGGACGGCCGGAATCCATTCGCCCGCCGGGTTCAACGCAGTCCGCCAGGCCTGCGACACGATGTCCTTGGTGACGGCGCTTTCGCCCAGCGACGCGGCCATTTCCTCGCCGCCGCTGGTGCGCCAGCGCATCTGCCCGGAGTACGCCATGAACATCACCGGGCGGACCACGTGGTCCCGCAGTGCCTTGCCGTAGCCGTAGGTGTAGTCGGCCTTGGACCGCCGGATACCGTCGCGGTCTTCGGTGTATTCCACGAAGGGGATGGGCGAGGTGTCGGAACGGAACGGGGTCCCGGTCAGGGAGAGCCGGCGGGCGGCCGGATCGAAGGCCTCGCGGAGCCCGTCTCCCCAGGAGAGCGCCTCACCGCCGTGGTGGATTTCGTCGAGGATGACGAGCGTCCTGGCAGCCTCGGTCTTGGCCCGGTGCAGCATCGGCTTGCTGGCCACCTGGGCGTAGGTGACCGCGACGCCCACAAAGCCGCGGCCGTGCTGCCCGTCGGCGTTTTTGAAGTTCGGGTCGATGGCGATGCCCACCTTGGCGGCCGCGTCGGCCCACTGGCGTTTGAGGTGGTCCGTGGGTGCCACGATCGTGACGCGGTTGACCACGCCCGAATCGATCAGCATGGACGCTACCCGCAGCGCGAACGTGGTCTTGCCGGCACCGGGCGTCGCCACGGCCAGGAAGTCCCGGGGCTGGTTGGTGAAGTAGAGGTCCAGCGCTTCCTGCTGCCAGGCGCGGAGCTTGGGGGCCGTCCCCCAGGCTGCCCGTTCCGGGTAGGCGGGAGGCAGTGTGGGTCCGCCGAAGAGCGTCTCCGTCATTTAGGTCCCCTCCGTTCCGCGCACGGCTGTAGCCGGAAGAGAGACCCAAATAAGCACAAAAACACCAATCTTTTTCGGATGAACCGGGCAGCGGAAGACGGGGCAGCCGCTCGTGCCGGGGCGCGGCTGCTCACGCGTCCCGTGAAGGTAGTCCTGCAGGCACGCCGACCGCGGACGGGTCAGGCCGGGCTGCAGGGAGGCAGTGTGTCGGGGAGCCGGACGGCGCCTGACCCGTTATTTGTCGCCGGAATCCTTGCCGCCGCCGTCTTTGCCGGGTCGGAGGCCTTCGTAGACTTCCTTGCATTCCGGGCAGACGGGGAACTTCTGCGGATCGCGGCCGGGGGTCCACACTTTGCCGCACAGCGCGATGACAGGCTCACCGGTCAGTGCGGATTCCATGATCTTTTCCTTGCGCACGTAGTGCGAGAAGCGTTCCCGGTCGCCGGGCTCCACTTCCTGCCGCAGTTCCTCGCGCTCGATCGTGGCCGTAGACGTCCCCGCTCCGGAGAGCTCACGCATCGGGTCGTTGTCGAGGGGATCGGTCATGCTAGTCATGGAAACCATCTTAGCCGCTGACGCAGGCGTGGTGACGACGGAGCCGGCCGGCCGGGACACTTAAAGACCCTGCCACGGCAGTTTCATCTCGTAGCTGTGCCGGTAGTAATCGGCCAGCCGGAGGGACGACGCCGCCGCCTCGTCCAGCACGATGGTGGCGTGCCGGTGCAGTTGCAGCACGGAGGCCGGGCAAATGGCGGTGACCGGTCCTTCCGCCAGGTCCCGGACGGCCTGGGCCTTCTGCGCCCCGGTCGCCAGCAGGAGGACATGGCGGGCCTCCAGGATGGTGCCGAGGCCTTGGGTGAGGACATGCCGGGGCACGTCGGCGAGCCCGCCGAAGAGACGGGCGCTGTCCCGGCGGGTCTGCTCCACGAGAGTCTTGATCCGGGTCCGGGAGGCCAGCGAGGAACCGGGTTCGTTGAAGCCGAGGTGTCCGTCCGTGCCGACGCCCAGGATGTGCAGGTCCACTCCCCCGGCAGCCCGGATGGCCTCCTCGTAGTCCCGGCAGGCCGCGGGGATGTCAGCCGCGGTCCCGTCCGGGGCGTGGACGCGCTCCGGGCTGATGCCCACAGGCCCGGTGAAATCCCGGGCCAGGGCGTGCAGGGACGACTCCGGGTGATCCGCCGGCAGCTGGACGTATTCGTCGGGCACGAAGACTGTGACCCGGCCGAAGTCGAGGCCGTCCTCCGCGTGCCGCCGGACCAGTTCGTCAAAGAGCGGCAGTACCGAGGGGCCGGTCCCGAGCCCCAGGACGGCGTCGGGTTTGCGCCGCAGCAGGGCCCCGACTGCGTCCGCAGCGAGCGCGGCGATCTGTTTGCTGTCCGGAAGAATGACGACTTCCATGGTCCCTGCCTCTGCCTCTGCTTGTGCCGACGGCCGGGTGCCGCGGCGTTCCGTCCCGGAGGAATTTGTGCCCTAGGGGCAGGGTATCCCAGCCGCCGCGGCACCGGTCAGGGCCATGCGGCCGGGTGCGCTGTCCCGGGCGCGGTCCGCGCCGCCCCCGCCACCTCCCCCCGCGGTCAGCGGTGGACAGAGAGCTGGGCCAGGAGTTCCGGTCCGCGCGCATCCAGCCAGGCACCGCCGAGCCGCACACCCGCACCGAGAAGCGCCAGGCCCAGGACCGGCCCCACGAACAAGTTGATCCAGCCGGGCACGGGGCTGCCGGTGCTCCAGTGCGCCATGACGAGGGCGATCTCGGGCGCGACGAGCACTGCGAGCACACCCATCCCGCCGAACTGCACGGCCATGGTCTGCGCCGCGTTGCCCGGTGGCTTCTTGAAAGGGCTCTCCCCCGGCAGCGGCACGGCGACCGTATAGCGTGCCGAGAGGGCCGAGGACAGGCCCAGCCCGCTGAACAGGATCCCCAGGGACAAGCCGAG
>JBFGBS010000121.1:0-6382 GCA_041567475.1 Arthrobacter sp. | reverse complement strand
TTCAAGGCTTTTAGCCTACCAGACTTTTTCATCCGGTTTGACCACTTCCTTGCGTACCCCCAACGGGATTCGAACCCGTGCCGCCGCCGTGAAAGGGCGGTGTCCTAGGCCGCTAGACGATGGGGGCCAGAACGCAATTCGGTTGAACCAGGGCAGGAAATCCGGGCTTCGCCCTTCGTTCCTGTCCTTCCGGGTTCCTCCGAACTGGACCTGTAAAACTATAGGGCCTACTCCCGGAATATTCAAAATCGGGGTTTCAGGGCCCGCCGGACCTCACACAATGAGCAGCACGGCGAGGGTGCCCATGACCACCGCGACGCCGCCGTCGAGGACCCGCCAGGCGCTCCGCCGCCGGAACAGCGGCCCCAGGAACCGCGCCCCGAAGCCCAGTGCCGTGAACCAGGCGATGCTGCCGAATCCGGCGCCGGCGGCGAACCACCACTTGCCGTCCTCGCCATGGGTGCTGGCGAGCGCTCCCAGGAGCAGCACGGTATCGAGGTAGACGTGCGGGTTCAGCCAGGTCAAGGCAAGGCAGGTGCCCAGGGCCGCGGGCCAACCGCCGGGCGCTGCCGCGGCCGCCGGGTCCAGCTGCCCGCCGCGGACAGCACGCCTGGCGGCGAGGCCGCCATAGACCAGCAGGAAGGCGGCGCCGGCCCAGCGCACCACGTCCACGGCCGCCGGGGCCTGCTCAATGATGACCCCCAGTCCGGCCACGCCGAGCAGGATCAGAATGAGGTCCGATACGGCGCATACGGCCACAATGAGCGCCACGTGGGCGCGCCGGATGCCCTGGCGCAGGACGAAGGCGTTCTGGGAGCCGATGGCGATGATGAGGGACAGGCCGCTGGCCATGCCGGCAGAGACGGAGAGGATCACGGCATCCACGGTAGGGCGGCGGCTCACATGAAACCAGTTAAAGATTGTGGGCCAACATAAGCTGAACTAATGATCGATATCCACCCCGACCAGGCCCGCACCCTCGCCGCGATAGTCACCCACGGGAGCTTTGAGGCAGCCGCCGGACACTTGTCCGTGACTGCCTCTGCCGTGAGCCAGCGGGTCCGCGCCCTCGAGGCCGCAGTCGGACGCCCGGTGCTGCAGCGGACCCGGCCCGTCGAACTCACCGAGGCCGGGCAGGCCGTCGTTCGTTTCGCCCGCCAGCTCGAGATGCTCTCGACGGACCTGGCGGAGGAACTGCAGCCCGGCGTCCCGCGTGCGGGGACCCGCCTGGTCCTGGTGATCAACAGCGATTCCCTGCACACCTGGGCGCTGCCGGCCCTTGCCGAGGTGTCCGGTACCGTCGAGCTGGAGATTCTGCGGGAGGACCAGGACTACTCCCTGGAGCTGCTGCGCAGCGGCGCCGCCGCCGGTGCCATCACTGCCACGGCACAGCCGGCGCCGGGGTGCCGATCCCGCAGCCTGGGCACCATGCGGTACCTGGCGGTTTGCACGCCGGCCTTCGCCACGCAGTGGTTTAGCGGCGGCGTGGGAGCGCCCAGCCTCGCGGCGGCCCCGGTCATCACCTTTGACCGCAAGGACGAGCTGCAGGACCGTTTTCTCCGGCAGCTCGGTCACCTCAAGCTGCAGCCGCCGCGGCATTACGTCCCTGCAGCGCACGAATTCAGCGAAGCCATCCGCCTGGGCATGGGATGGGGGCTGGTTCCGGAACTCGAGATTGCCGGGGACCTGGCGCCCCGGGGGCTCCGCGAGCTGATCCCCGGCGCCGCCGTTGACGTCCCGCTCTACTGGCAGCAGTGGCGGTACGCATCTGCCGCCCTGGACGACGTCGCCGCGGCCGTCAGCCACGAAGCGGCCCGCCTGCTGAGGTGAAGCCGTCCGGGACGCGCCGGGTCACCGCGGGTCGATCACCATTTCCACGCCGGTCTCCCGTTCCGAAACGCGCCATAGCCGGGCAATCGCCGCTTCGGCGCCGGGGCGCAGGACCGGGCGCCGGACGGCGGCTCCGGAGTTCATGAACCGCGGAGCGTAGAAGTCCCCGCCTTGCGCCCGGGGGTCCGTGGCGGCGCGCAGCTGCGGCAGCGCGCCCTCGGCCGGGCTCATGCCGGCGCGTTGGACGAGATTGTGGAAGAAGGTGCCCAGGCGCCCACCGCCGCCTTCGCTGACGGTTGTGGACTGGAGGCCCGTGTGGGAGAGGCCAGGATGTGCCAACAGGCTGGTTGTGCGCACCGCGGCCCGTTCGAATTCGCGCTGCAGTCCCAACGCGAAGTGGTAGTTGGCGAGCTTGGACTGGCCGTAGGCCCGCCAGGGATCGTACTTGCCGCGCAGGTGCGGGTTCTCGGGGTCGAGCCTGCGCCCGAAGTGGTGCGCAGTGCTCGTCACCGACACGACCCGGCCCGCGGGAGCGCGGAGCAACGCGGGCATCAGGTGCGCGGTGAGGGCCCAGTGACCGAGATGGTTGACCCCCAGCTGCATCTCGAAACCGTCCTCGGTCCTGCGCTCGGGCATGGCCATCACGCCGGCGTTGTTGACGAGGATGTCGATCCGCTCATGCCGGCCCAGCATTCCCGCGGCGGCAGCCGAGACCGACGTGAGCGACGCGAGATCGAGGGGCACCAGTTCCACCGAGGCGCCGGGGGAAGCCGCCCGGATCACCGCGGCCGCATCGGCTGCCTTGTCCTGGTCCCGCACGGCCATGACAACGTGCGCGCCCTTGGCGGCGAGCGCCTTGGCCGTCTCCAGTCCGAGTCCCCCGTTCGCGCCGGTGACGACGGCGGTTGTGCCGGACAGGTCTGGGATCGAGGCGGTGGTGTACTTCATCGTGGAGTTTCTCCGAGCTTCGGGGACGGCCGCGTGGCTACCCCCATTGTTGACGTCGCGGACAGAACCCGCCACCCGCGCCGCAGGTCAGGCGGGGCGTGAGGACCCGGCGGAGCAAGGCGGGAGCAGGGCGGGAGCAGGGCGCAAGACCGTACCGCCGGACAGCGACGGGATCTTGCTGCGACGTGACCGATTTCCGCCAGCCGCGGCCCTCCGGCAGCGGCTAGATTGGCAGCATGGCAACAACCGCCGAAACAGGCCCCCTGCAGCCGGACCGCACCCACGATGTGCTGCCGGCTCCCGTCGTTCCCTCCCGCTCCACCCCGCCCGGGCCGATCAGCAGACTCGGGATCGCCGCTGTCGTCGTCACCGTCGTTCTCTGGGCCTCCGCCTTTGTGGGCATCCGCGCCGTCGGCCCCAGCTTCTCCCCCGGAGCCCTGACGCTCGGACGGCTGGCGATCGCCGCCGTCGTCTTGGGTCTCGTGGTGCTGCCGAAGCTGCGGTCGCTGCCGCAGGGCCGGGAGTGGTGGCCGATCCTGGCCTACGGCGTGATGTGGTTCGGTGGCTACAACATCGCCCTGAACGCCGCCGAGCACCTCCTCGATGCCGGAACCGCAGCCCTGCTGATTAACGTCAATCCCATCCTGATCGCGATCATGGCCGGGCTGATCCTCAAGGAAGGCTTCCCGCGCTGGCTGATCATCGGCAGCGTGGTCGCGTTCGGCGGGGTGGCCATGATTGCGCTGGGTTCCGGCCAGCGGTCGACGGCGGACGTTGCCGGGGTGCTGCTTTGCCTCCTGGCCGCGGCGCTCGCCGCCGTCAGCGTGATCGTCCAGAAGCCGGTGCTGCGGAAGTTCCCCGCCGCCCAGGCCACCTGGTTCGGCATTATGGTCGGGGCCCTGTGCTGCCTTCCGTTCAGCGGCCAACTGCTCACCGAGCTGCAGGCGGCGCCGCTTCCGGCCACGCTGGGGCTGGTCTACCTCGGCATCTTCCCCACCGCGATTGCCTTCACCACGTGGGCGTATGCGCTCTCCCTGATCGACGCCGGGCGGCTCGCGGCCACCACCTACCTGGTGCCCGGCACCACCATCCTGATCTCCTGGCTGGTGCTCGGTGAAATCCCCACCGTCTGGGGCCTGGTCGGCGGCGCCATCTGCCTGGTGGGGGTTGGGCTGACCCGGCGCCGGTCCCGCTAGGGTTCTTATATGCCTTCATCCCTGCCGCCAGGCCTGCCGATTGTTCCGGGCGGCTCCGCCGACGAGCCGCCCGGCGGCCCGTATCCGATGTCTGCGGCCGACTTCGAGGCGGCCGTCAGCGACGCGCTGGACCGCATCCCGCCGGCGCTGGCCAAGACCATGGACAACGTGGCGATCTTCATCGAGGACGACTACACACCGCAGCCCGGCGAGGACCCGGATACGGTGCTGCTGGGCCTCTACGAGGGCGTGCCGCTGACCGAACGTGACTCCTGGTGGGGCGCCGGTTCGCTCCCTGACCGGATCACCATCTACCGGCAGCCCATCCTGGACATCTGCGCCTCCCGCGAGGACGTCATCGACGAAGTCACGATCACGGTGGTGCATGAGATCGCCCATCACTTCGGCATCAGCGACGAGCGGCTGCACGAGCTCGGCTGGGACTAGCCTTGTAGGCATGGGACACGAGCACAGCCACACGCACGGCATCACGGGCACCGGCAAACACCGCAGGCGCCTCATCGCGGTCCTGTGCATCACCCTCGCCGTTGTGCTGGTGCAGATTGTCGGCGCTGCTGTGTCCGGCTCGCTGGCCCTGCTCGCCGACGCCGGGCACATGCTCTCCGACGCCGCCGGTGTGTTCATCGCCCTGCTGGCCGCCTGGATTGCCACCCGCCCGGCCAGCGACCAGCGCACCTACGGATACCAGCGGGCGGAAGTCCTGGCCGCGCTGGCCAACGCCCTGGTGCTGATCGTGATTTCCGTGGTCATCGTCCTCGAGGCGTTCCGGCGGTTCGGGTCCGCCCCCGAGGTCGAGACCGGCGTGATGTTCTGGGCCGCCGTCGCCGGCGCCGTCGCCAATCTGGTGTCGCTGCTGATCCTGCGGGGCGCCCAAAAGGAGAGCCTGAACGTCCGCGGCGCCTACCTCGAGGTCCTCGGGGACCTGCTGGGTTCCTTCGCGGTCATCGCGGCCGCCCTCGTCATCATGGTCACCGGGTTCCAGACGGCAGACACCATCGCCTCGCTCCTGATCGCGGTGATGATCCTGCCGCGTGCCTGGCACCTGCTCCGCGACGTGGTGGATGTCCTCCTGGAGGCGACGCCTAAGGGCGTGGACGTCAACATGATCCGCGAGCATATCCTCGCCGTAGACGGCGTTACTTCGGTCCATGACATCCATATCTGGACGATCACGTCCGGCGTTCCGGTGTTCTCCGCGCACGTTGTGGTGGAGGACGAGGCACTGGACGCCCGCGGCGCGGACCGGATCCTGGACAAGCTCGTGGTCTGCCTCGGGTCGCATTTCGACACCGAGCACTGCACGTTCCAGCTGGAACCGGCATCGCACGCGGACCATGAAGCGCACCAGCACGCCTGATCCGGGCGGCACCGCATGAAGAACCCGGCCTAGGAGAGCACGTCCTTGGTGCTGAACCTGCCGTACGCAAGCGCGCCGAAGACAGCGATGTAGCCACCCTGGAGCATGGCGTTGCTGGCGAACGAATCCCAGGCAATCGGCTGGCGCAGGAGGTCGGCGAAGTCGAGCCAGTAGTGCGTAAACAGCCACGGATGCAGCCACTCCAGCTGCGGCAGCACGTCCAGCACCTGCGAGACGACGGAGAGGACCACCGTCGCTGCCATCGCCCCCACCGGCACATCGGTCAAGGTGGAAACAAAGAGGCCGATCGCGGCGAGCCCGAGCAGGGAAACGGCCAGGTAGGAGCCGATCAGCACAAGCCGCAACACCGCCTCCCACGGCCCGATCGCGTCACCCGAGAGCAGCGTCACCGGCCCCACCGGGAACAGTGCGGCACCGATTCCGGCGCCCACGAGGGCCACGACCAGGGGCGCCACCGTCACAAAGACCGCCGCGCCGGCGAATTTGACCAGCAGCAGGCGGACCCGGCCGGCCGGGGCCACCAGCAGGTACCGCAGCGTTCCCTGCCCTGCCTCGCCCGCGATCGTATCCCCTGCGACGACCCCCACGGTGAGGGGCAGGAACAGCGGCACGGCGAGCACCATCGATGTGATGCCGACAAAGAGCCCGTTCTGGGAGATCCGGTCCAGGAAGGCCGGCCCGCGGCCGGGCGGAACGGCAGAGGACAGCCGGACGGCCACGGCCACGAGGATGGGGATGGCGGCCAGGGCCAGCAGCATGGCCCAGGTCCGGCGGCGGCGGAAGAGCACCCCCAGTTCGGACGCCAGCAGTCCGCCGCCCCGGAAGACCCTGCGGCGGCGCGGGGCCGGCGCGGGGGCCGTCACGGCCTCGGGGAGGTCACTGGACAACGTCGAACCCCTCCCCCGTCAGCGCGACGAACCGGTCCTCGAGGCTGACCTGTTCTGCCGTGAAGCCACGGACACGGACGCCGGCTGCCACGAGGGCCGCCACCATGTCTTCGGGTGCGACC
>JBFGBS010000120.1:0-6388 GCA_041567475.1 Arthrobacter sp. | reverse complement strand
GGGGCGGGCGCCCCGTCCTAGGGTTCCCCGAAACCGGCTTTGAACAAGCCGTCCAGATATTCCAGGGCACGGGCCGCGTCCGGGCCGCTGGCCTCCACGCGCAGCCGCGTTCCCTTGCCGGCGGCGAGCATCATAAGTTCCGTCATGGATGCGCCGTCAGCGCCGTTGATGGTTACCTCGGCGTCCAGCGCCGAGAGGCCGCCGGCGATTTTTGCCGCGGGCCGGGCATGCATCCCGGCCTCGTTGACGAGTTCGAATTCCGCCCACGCCTCGGGCGGCTGAAGGTGCTCATGGGCCGGGGCAGGCGCGGGCGGGCGGTAGACGGACTCGGCCGCTGCCTTCACGGCCTGCGCGTCGGCTCCGGTCTGCGCAGTCACCGCCGCTGCGACGAGCCCTTCAATCAGGGGCGCATCGGCGAGCAGCACGGACCCGGGATCGGGCAGGAATTCCACCGCCGCTTCGGCGGTCATCACCGCGGAACCGAGGTCCGTCAGGATAACGACGCCGTTGCCATCGGCCTCATGAAGCGCCGCCATGACTTTCTCCAGGCTGGTCCCGATCCGGCCGTCATCGGTTCCTCCGGCGGACAGGATCACAATGTCGGGCGCCATTTGGGCCGCCAGCTCGGCGGCACCCTCGGCGATCTTGTCGCTGTGGGACACCACCACCAGCCGGACGGTCATTCGAGGGCTCCGACCGCGGCCCGGAGGATCAGTGCGCTGGACACGGCACCGGGGTCGCGGTGGCCGATGCTGCGTTCCCCGAGGTAACTGGCACGCCCCTTACGGGCGAGCATTGGATCGGTGGACACGGCGCCTGCCTCGGCCGCCTCCGCCGCGGCCAGGAGCACCGCCCGGACATCACCGTCGCCGGCGGCGCCGGCGGCCGCGTCGACGGCCGGGGTCCAGGCATCCACCATGGTCTTGTCCCCGGATTCGGCCTTGCCGCGGGCAACGATCCCGTCGCGGGCGGCCAGCAATGCCGCCGCGAGCGCGGCGGCATCGACGTCGGGGGTGTCCCCCAGCGCCGTGCCGGCGCGCAGGAACGCCGTCCCGTACAGGGGCCCTGCCGCGCCGCCGACCTTGGCCATGAGCGTCATCGCGGTCAGCTTCATGGCGGCCCCGGCCGTTTCCGGCGGCGCCTCCGCGAGCTTGGCGAGCACGGCCTTAAACCCGCGGTCCATGTTCTCGCCGTGGTCGGAATCCCCGATCGGGCGGTCCAGTTCAATCAGCTCCACCCGGTGCTCCGCCATGGCCTGGGCGGACAGCGTCAGCCACCGGACGGCCCAGCCGACATCCAGCCCCACGGTCAGGCGCCCCAGCGCAGGGCAGCGGTGTGGACGGGCGCATCCCAGAGTTCCGTCATTTCGTCGTCGAGCCTGAGGACGGTGATGGAGCAGCCCTGCATTTCGAGGGATGTGATGTAGTCCCCCACGAGCGACCTCGCCACCGTGACGCCCCGCTCGGCGAGGACCTGCGCCGCACGCCGGTAGATGATGTAAAGCTCGCTGAGCGGGGTGCCGCCCATGCCGTTGACGAACAACAGCACGCTGTCTCCGGAGTCGAGCCCGAGGTCGCTGAGCACCGGATCCAGGAGCCGGTCGGTGATGCCGTCGGCGTTCTCCATCGGGATCTTCTGCCGGCCGGGTTCCCCGTGGATCCCGATCCCGATCTCGACCTCGTTGTCCTCCAGCGAAAAACTGGGCGCCCCCGCGTGCGGCACCGTGCAGGCCGAGAGCGCCACACCCATGCTGCGGACGTTCTGGTTGACCCGGTCCCCGATCGCGGCCACCGCGTCGAGTCCGTCGCCCCGCTCCGCCGCGGCGCCGGCGATCTTCTCGATGAGGACCGTGCCGCCTACCCCGCGGCGCCCGGCCGTGTAGAGCGAGTCCTGCACCGCGACGTCGTCGTTGACCAGGACGGTCCGGACCTCAACGCCTTCGGCCTGCGCAAGTTCGGCGGCAGTCTCGAAGTTCAGGACATCCCCGGTGTAGTTCTTGACGATATGAACCACCCCGGCGCCGGAGTTGACCGCGAGCGTGGCCGGCAGGATCTGGTCCGGCGTGGGCGACGTGAACACGGCACCCGGCACCGCCGCATCCAGCATGCCCCGCCCGACGTATCCGCCATGAAGGGGCTCGTGCCCGCTGCCGCCGCCCGAGACCAGCCCGACTTTCCCCGCAACCGGCGCATCTTTGCGGACGATGTACTTGGGGTCCGGATAGACGGTCACCAGGTCGGCGTGGGCGAGCCCGAAACCTTCCACGGACTCGTCCACAACGGCGCGGGGATCATTGATGAGTTTCTTCATGGCGGTGCTCCCTGGATGGTTTCTTGGCTGCTTGCTTAGACCCTACTACCGGGTCCGGGCCTGCGGTAGGTCCCCTTCTACTCCGGGCAAGTCGGCCAGGCGTTGCCCCCGAGCCAGGAAAAAGGCGGCTGCCGCAGCATGCTGCCGCCGGCCCGGCCGCTGCCCTGTCCCGGCACGGGAGAACCGGCTGCCGGGGTCAGTGGCCCGCGCCGTTGCGGGTCCGTGATCGCCGGCCCGCCGGCGACGGTCGTCCGGCGGAATGAAGAATCGGTAAGGACGGTAGTGTCGTGCATTTTTGCCTCCGGACGTTTCCGGCCCACCCCCTGGGCCTGCCACAGTTTATCCATCGACTTTACTTTATGGGAAGACCTGGCCCGGCGATTTAGAGTTTTTTGATCATTCTGGTGTTGCCGAGCGTGTTGGGCTTCACCCGGGCCAGGTCGAGGAATTCCGCCACCCCCTCATCGTGCGAGCGCAGCAGTTCCGAATACACCACGGGGTCCACGGCGCTCTGGTCCGCCATCACGTCAAAGCCGTGCTTCCTGAAGAAGTCGACCTCGAAGGTCAGGCAGAACACCCGGGACACGCCCAGGGATTTGGCGTCCGCCAGCAGTTGTTCCACCAGCCGGTGCCCGACCCCACGGCCGCGCCAGGCGTCGGACGCGGCCAGGGTGCGCACCTCGGCGAGGTCTTCCCACATGACGTGCAGGGCGCCGCAGCCGATCACGTCGCCGTCCGCGGATTCTGCGATCCGGAACTCCTGCAGGCTCTCGTAATAGGCCACCGTCTCCTTGGCCATCAGGATTCTCTGGTCGGCCAGGGGCGCAACGAGCGCCCTGATGGCGGCGACATCACTGGTGCGGGCGGGGCGGATGCGGATCGGCTCGGTCACAGCCCAATCCTACGGCGCCGGGTTACAGCCCCAGTTCCGGCGGCACCGGCCGGTCCTCGTCCAGGAGGTGGCGGGCCAGGAAATGCTCTACGACGCCGTACCAGACCTTGGCGTGGCGCGGCTGCAGGATCCAGTGGTTCTCGTCCGGGAAATACAGGAACCGGTGCGCCGTCTTGCCGTTGCCGTCGGCCGCCAGTTGCGATCCGGCGAGCAGTTCATACCAGAGGCGCAGCCCCTCGCCGATCGGCACCCGGTAGTCCTTGTCGCCGTGGATGACCAGCATGGGGGTGTTGATTTTCTTTACGTGCAGGTGGGGCGAGTTTTCCCGCGCCATCGCGGGGGTCATTTCCTTCAGCCAGTAGTTCGCGGAGTCAGTGGTGGGGCCGAACTGGTCCAGGGCCCACAGGCTGGCATGGGTGACGATCGCGTTGAACCGGTCCGTGTGCCCGGCCACCCAGTTGGCCATATAGCCGCCGAACGAGCCGCCCATCGCGGCCGTGCGTGAGCCGTCGATCTCCGGGCGGGCCACCACGGCGTCGGTGACGGCCATCAGGTCGGTGAACGGCGCCTGCCCCCAGGATCCCCAGCCGCGCTCGATGTGGTGCTGGCCGTAACCGGTGGACAGCGCCGGGTCCGGCAGCAGCACGGCGTAGCCGCGGGCCACAAGCAGCCACGGGTTCCAGCGCCAGGTCCAGGCGTTCCAGGACCCGAGCGGGCCGCCGTGGATCCACAGCAGCAACGGGGCCGGGTTCCCGGCGGAGGCGCCGTCGGGAAGGGCCAGATAGGCCGGCACGCGCGTCCCGTCCCCGGCCGTGGCCTCCACCCGTTCCAGCGAGCCGCTGCGGGCTGGACGTTCGGCGGGCGCCGGAAGCCGGCGGACCTCCCCGCCGGCAAGGTCGATCCGCACGGGCTCGGAGGGGAACTCGTAGGAGCTCCGCAGGGCGAAGGCGCTGTGTCCGTCGGGAGCGACCACCACGTCCGTGTAGGCGGCTGCGTCGGCAGTCAGCCGGGTCACGGTGCCGCGGGTACCGGCCACGTCGATCCGGAAGACCGGTGCGGCGCCGTCCTCGTCGGCCGTGACCAGCACGGCCGACCCGTCCGGCAGCCAGGCGGCGGGGCGGGGCCAGCGGTCCCAGCCGTGGGCGAGCGGGACGAGGGCGTCCGGCCCGGCCGCCGGCACCGCCGTGCCCGGCGCATCGACGTCGAGCAGGTGCAGCCTGACGTGCGGGGCCGCGTACGGGGTCGCGTCACTTTCGCTGAGCACCAGGAGGCGCCGGCCATCCGGGCTGACCGGGCCCGGGAAATAGCTCATCCCCTCCGTATCCAGCAGGACGGTGCGGGTGCCGGTGGCGACGTCGATGGCGACCAGCACGGAGCGGGAGTCGGCTTGCGCGAGCGGCTTTTCGAAGCTGCTGTAGACCGTCTTTCCGTCCGGGCTGAGGACGGACTCCGCTTCGCGGAGGCCGCCGGCGGCGTCGGGGGTGAGGTTGCGCAGCTTGAGCGGGGCCGCGGCGTCGACAGTCGCCGGCTTGCCCGGATCCTCGGCCTCGCCCGGCTCGACGGCGAACAGCCGTGGCTGGGCCGGCCCCAGGTCCGCATCCCAGTAGCGCACCGGGTAGCCGCTGTGCAGGATGGCATTGACCTGGTTGTCCTTGCGGACCTTGCGGCGTTCCTCGTCGTTGTCCTCGCCGCTGGACCCCGGCAGCACGCTGGCGGCGAGGAGCAGGACGTCCGCATCCCGGGCCGCCATGACGGAGCTGATGCCGCCGGCGCGTGAGAGTGCCATGCGGGCCTCGCCGCCGCCGGAGGGGAGGATCCACAGCGCATTCACCGGGTCGGCGTCGGGGCTTTCCGGGTCGGGCCGCGCGGACAGGAAGTAGAGGTCGCCGTCGGCGGCAAAAACGGCGCCCGACTCGCCTTTGGCGCTGCGGGTGATCCGGCGGGCCTGCCTTTGGCCTTCCGGGTCCAGCTCCCAGAGGGCCGTGCCGTACTCGGTGCCTTTCGAGTTGAGCGTGGCAACGGTGGTGACCAGCCGGCGGCCATCGGCACTGAGTGCCAGCCCGCTGGTTCTCGGGATCGCCAGGTAGTGGTCCAGGTTATGGAAGGGGGTCGCAGGTGGTGTGCTCAGGATCGCTGAGTCTTCGGCAGCCATGCACCGATTCAACACCCCTTGTGGCGCGGACCACGCCCCGTTCACTAAGAGTGAAACACTACTTTCAGACCGCAGCATGCCCGTCAGCCGGGCGGGCCGGGCCCGGGCGGGCCGGGGCAAGGCAAAGGCCCCGCCGCTCCTTGTCGGAGTGCGGGGCCTTCGGGTCGCTGCCTAGACGCTCGGAGCAATCTCCGGGACAACCGGCTTCGCGTTGCCGTCGAAGGTGAACTTGGCGTCGTCGCCTTCGCCGTCCACGTCCACCACCACGATGTCGCCGGCGTGCAGCTCGCCGAAGAGGATCTTCTCGGAGAGCTGGTCCTCGATCTCGCGCTGGATGGTCCGGCGCAGCGGCCGGGCACCCATCGCGGGATCGTAGCCGCGGGTTGCCAGGAGCACCTTGGCCGCCGGGGTGAGCTCGATGCCCATGTCCTTGTCCTTGAGCCGCTTCTCCAGCCGGCCCACAAACATGTCCACGATCTCGATGATCTCGTCCTGGGTCAGCTGCGGGAACACCACAACGTCGTCAACACGGTTCAGGAACTCGGGGCGGAAGTGCTGCTTGAGCTCCTCCGTGACCCGGGCGCGCATCCGGTTGTAGCCGGTCTGCGTGTCCGTGCCGGACTGGAAGCCGGTGGCCACGCTCTTGGAGATGTCGCGGGTGCCCAGGTTGGTGGTCATGATGATCACCGTGTTCTTGAAGTCCACCACGCGGCCCTGGGAGTCGGTCAGGCGTCCGTCTTCGAGGATCTGCAGCAGCGAGTTGAAGAGATCGGCGTGCGCCTTCTCCACCTCGTCGAAGAGCACCACGGAGAACGGGCGACGCCGGACCTTTTCGGTCAGCTGGCCGCCTTCCTCGTAGCCAACGTAGCCCGGAGGGGCGCCGAAGAGGCGCGAGACCGTGTGCTTCTCGGAGTAGTCGGACATGTCCAGGGTGATCAGGGCGTCCTCTTCGCCGAAGAGGAACTCGGCGAGGGCCTTGGCCAGCTCGGTCTTGCCGACGCCGGTGGGGCCGGCGAAGATGAACGAGCCGCCCG
>JBFGBS010000119.1:0-6444 GCA_041567475.1 Arthrobacter sp. | reverse complement strand
CGAGCTCCTGAGCCAGTTCGGCACGCTCAACGCCGAGGTCAGCACGGAACTGCAGGACCCGGCGTCGGCCATCCTGGAGATCGACCGCAAGGTCCTGGCCCACCAGCGCACCGAGATCGACGCCACCCAGTTCGGCGTGCCCCTGGCCGGTTCGCTGATCCCCTGGATCGACGCGGACCTCGGCAACGGCCAGTCCAAGGAAGAGTGGAAGGCCGGGGTGGAGACCAACAAGATCCTGGGCACTTCCGGCGACAACCACGTCATCATGGACGGCCTGTGCGTCCGGATCGGCGCCATGCGCTCGCACTCCCAGGCGCTGACGCTCAAGCTCCGCGAGGACCTGTCCGTCGCCGAGATCGAGAAGCTCCTCGCCGACGACAACCAGTGGGCCAAGGTGGTGCCGAACACCAAGGAAGCGTCCATGGCGGACCTCACTCCCGTGTCCGCCTCGGGCACCCTGGACATCCCCGTCGGCAGGATCCGCAAAATGGAAATGGGCCCGCAGTACATCAGCGCCTTCACGGTGGGCGACCAGCTGCTCTGGGGCGCCGCCGAGCCGCTGCGCCGCATGCTCAACATCGCCACGGGAACTCTCTAGGCGGTCAGATCAGACCCGCCGGTTCGACGCCTGGCTGCGGACTCGACGCGTGGACGCGTCGTACCCGAAGCTAAGCGTCGAACCGGTGCGGCTGACCGGCGGGTGTTCGGGTTGCTCCCAGCCGTCGCCCAGCCGGCATCCCTACGATTGATCCATGACCATGAGTGAGCTGTGGCCGCGGATACGGCCCCTGTGCCGAAGGCTGGCCCTGTTGGGCTGGGTCTCCAGCGTCGCCGGGATGGGCGCCGGCCTCGCCGTCGCGATTGCCGGCGGCACGAGCCTGTCCCCGCTCATGAGCGCCCTCCAGCTTGGCGCCGTGGTCTGCCTGGCCATCACCGTTGTCAGCTTCGTTGCGGCCGCCGCCCTGGCCCGGCGGCTGGACAGCGCACCGCTGCGGGATTCCGGGGCGGACATCGAAGCCGGGGACCTCACGGCCACCATGCGGAACCTGCTGTTCGGGTCCCTGGCCCTGCTGGCGGGAGCCATCGCGTTCGCCTGCGTTGGCCCCGTGCTGCGCAACGGGCCCAGCGCCCAGTCCGTAGCCTTCTGCCAGGTCTTCCTGCTCGGGGCGGCCGCGTCCGGCTTCACCTTCATGATCTTCAGCAAAACCGCCCCGCCGCACACGGACTGACCGGCGGCTACGGTCGCCGTGCGACGCCGGACGGGCCGACCGGCAGCACCTGCAGCACTTGCGGCCCGGGTTGCCCGCGCCTTACAGCACCTGGCCGATCAGCAGCGGTTCAGGATGCAGCTCAATACCGAAGCGTCCGACGACGCCGCCGCGCACCTCGCGTGCAATGGCCAGCAGGTCTGCGGCGCTCGCGCCGCCCCGGTTGGTGATCGCCAGGGTGTGCTTCGTGGACAGCGAGGCCCGGCCGCCGGAGACGCTCTCCGCCGCGAGCCCGTAGCCCTTGCCATAGCCGGCCTTCTCGATCAGCCAGGCTGCCGAGAGCTTGATGAGTCCGTCGGTCCCGGCAGGGTACCGCGGCGCATCCGCCGGCAGGCCTGCGGCGATCTCGGCCGGCACGATCGGGTTAGTGAAGAAGGACCCCGTGGAATAGGTGTCCCGGTCGGCCGGATCCCAGACCATGCCCTTGGACGCACGGAGCCGGAGCACTTCGCGGCGGACGTCGGTGGAGTACGCCCGGTCTCCGGGCTCGACGCCCAGCGCGCGGGCCAGTTCGGCGTAGCGGACCGGCTCGCTCATCCGGCCCAACAGCAGCTGGAACTCGACGGTGAGCACAACGTACCGGGGGGACCCGTTGACGGTGGTCTGCTTGAGGATGGAATCGCGGTAGCCGAATTTCAGCTCGGAATTGGTGAAGGTCTTCACCGCGTTCCGCTCCCGGTCCCACGTCCGCACCGCGGCGATGGTCTGGGAGACGTCGGCCCCGTAGGCTCCGACGTTCTGGACCGGGGTGGCGCCGGTGGCGCCCGGGATTCCGGACAGCGCCTCGATCCCGGACCAGGCGTGCCGCACGGCGTATTCCACGAGGGCATCCCAGCTGTGGCCGGCCTGGACCACCACGGAGACCCCGCCGCAGGAGTCCTCCGAATTCACGGTGAAGCCCGTGGAGGCAAGTTTCAGGACCGTGCCGGGGAAGCCGTCGTCGGAAACCAGCAGGTTGGATCCGCCCCCGATGATCAGCAGCTCTTCCCCGGCGGCGTCGGCGGAGCGGACGGCGTCGATGATGTCCGCTTCGGTGCCGGCTTCAAGGTACGTGCCGGCGGGACCGCCGACGGCGGCCGTTGTCAGGGTGGAGAGAAGTGTCTGGGTCACTTGACCAGCCTAGCCGGAATCGCCCCCGTGGCGGGTGCGGCCTTCCCGCCGGCGGCGCTAGTGTCCGCGGCTGGCAGCACCGGCAGGCTGCTCCAGGGGACGGGCCACCGGGGCGAGCAGGAAGCTGGCGACGAGGATCACCAGGACGGCCAGCAGCGAGTGCAGGATACCGACGTGTTCTGCGAGCAGGCCCAGCAGCGGAGGCCCGCACAGGAAGGCGCCGTAGCCGATGGTGGAGACCACCGACACCCGTGCCGCGGCGGTGCGCGGGTCGTCCGCGGCAGCGGACATGCCCACCGGGAAGCCCAGCGAGGCACCGAGGCCCCAGATGGCCAGGGCCACGTAGGCCAGCCACGGGGCCGGGGCAAAGACGAAGAGGCCCAGACCGAGGACGGCCATCGCGGCGCACCAGCGCATCACGGTGACACGGCCGAAGCGGTCCAGCACCAGTGTGCCGGCGAAGCGTCCGATGGTCATGAAGGTGACGAAGAGCCCGTAGCCCGCTGCTCCCGCCGCGTTGGACTGGCCGTGGCCGTCCGCAAGCGCCAGTGCAACCCAGTCTCCGGCCGCACCCTCGGCCAGGGCCAGGCCCAGCACCATAAAGCCCAGCAGCAGGGTCCGGCGGTCGCGCCAGGCCTGGGCGATTTGGCGTTTGCTGTCCAGCGGTACGTCGGTGGCCGCTCCACTTGCCTTGGCGTCAGCCTCCGCGCGGACACGGACGAGCGGGATCGGGCCGGTGATCGGGTCCTCGAACGTATCGACGCCGGCCGGTGTGAAGCTCTTCCTGGCCTCCAGCGGGGTGATGTCGGCGCGGAAGAACGCCGACGCGGCGCTGACCGATCCGGCCACGAGCACACCCGCGGCCGCCAGGTGCCAGGAGACAGGGACGCCGCTGCCGGCAGCCCAGGCACCGAGTCCGGACCCGGCGACGGCTCCGAGGCTGAAGGCCCCGTGCAGGTGCGGCATGATGTGCCGCCCGACCGCCCGCTCCACGGCGGCGCCCTCGACGTTGGAGGCGGTGTTCCAGCTCGCGGTGCCCAGGCCGATGACGGCCAGGCCCGCCGCGACGGCGAGCGGATTCGCCAGGACCGAGGTGCCGACGCCGGCAAGGACGAGACCGAACCCGACCATGATGCTGCCGATCCGGATGGTCTGCCTGGAGCCGAAGTGCAGGACGATCAGGCCGGACGCGGACACGGAGATGAAGGACCCGACGGTCAGGCACAACAGGAGCAGGCCCACCGTGCCCGGGGTGAGGTCGAGGCCGTCGCGGATGGCCGGCAGCCGGGAGACCCAACTGGCGAACGCGATGCCGCTGAACCCGTAGGCTGCCGCGACGGCATAGCGCCAGTGTGTGACCTCCCGGGACGGAGCGTTGCGGGCGTTGGTGTCCTGCTTCATCCGCTACGGGAGCCTGACGACGGCTTGGGCCTTGACCAGGACCTTCTGGCCGCCGGTGGTCACGGTGAGGTCCACGCGGGCCGTGCGGGCTTCGGCGTCGAGCGCCCCGATGGCTCCGCTGACCTCGATCACCGCGCCGGGCTCAGCCGTCCCCGTGGTGTCGGCCACCGGGACCGGCTTGGTGAAGCGGGTCTGAAAATCGACGACGGCGGCCGGGTCCCCGGCCCAGTCGGTCACCAGCTGGACGGCAGAGCCCATCGTGAACATGCCGTGGGCGATCACGCCCGGGAGTCCGACGCCGGTGGCGAAGGCCTCGTTCCAGTGGATGGGATTGAAGTCACCGGACGCGCCGGCGTACTTGACGAGGTCGGTGCGGGTGACGGTGATGCTGCGGCTGCCGATGTCCTGGCCGACGCTGAGTTCTGAGAATGCCTGGCTCATGGTTACTGTCCCTCTCCGCGGACCAGCAGGGACGATGTGGTGGTAGCGACGGCCTGACGTGCTCCGTCGGCGTCGAGCGCGAAGATTTCGGCGCGGGTGGTGATCATGGCGCCGCCGCCCATCGCACGGACAGTGTCGACGGTCAGCTCGGCAACGAGCCGGTCGCCGGCGATAATCGGGCGGTGGTGGGTGAAGCGCTGGTCCGCGTGGACGACGCGGGAGAAGTCAATGCCGGACGCCGGATCCTCGATCAGCTGCGCATCCGCGCGCTGGGCGATGATGATCGCGAAGGTCGGGGGTGCCACCAGGTCCTCGTGGCCGAGGGCCCGGGCCGCGTCGACGTCGAAGTGGGCTGGGTGGGTTGCCTTGACCGCGCGGGCGAACTCGCGGATCTTCTCGCGGCCGACGTCGTACACCTCTGCGGCAGGGTAGCTGCGCCCCTGCAGGTCCGGATTGATAGTCATGGGTCCAAGCCTAGCGCCACGGCCACCGCGGGCCTGCTTCATGACATCGGCCCGGGGCCGGTCCTGCCGGCCGGCACTCGGGGCCGGCACCGCCGCCGGAATGCGGGCTATTTCTTGAGGTTCCTGCGGATCTGCTGGCCGCGGACGACCATCCCGGCCAGGTGCAGGATCATGCCGAGACCGATCACCGGCAGCGACGCCAGGGCCAGGCCCTGGTTTCCTGCGGAGTTGCCCGCGATGTTCAGGACAATGCCGACGGCGATCAGGCCCATGGCGCCGAACACGAGGGCCTTGTAGGCGGGTGACGCGGTGGCCCAGAATTCAGTCAGCATCGTCCCAGTTTACCGGGGCACGGTGTTTGCCGGGGCACGGCGGCCTAGCGTCTCAGCAGGGCGGTTCCTGCCCGGCAGGGACCCGACGCACGGGACCCCGCGGCCCCGATACGGTGTATCGGGGTGCGGGGTCCCGTTGGCTGCGGCTGGTGCCTGGTCGGATCAGAGCGCCGGCTGGACGCCGAAGGCCACGGCGAGCTTCATGATCTTTTCGGCGCGGCCCAGTCGCGGCAGGTCCGATCCGTCGCGGATCACGCGGCCGCCGGCTTCGAAGTCCGCCATGAATTCCGTGGCCCAGGCGACGTCCGAGGGGGTGGGGCTGATGACTTCGTTGATGACGCTGGTCTGGTCAATCGCGAGGCAGAGCTTGCCGGTCATACCCATCGTGACCGTGATGCCGGTCTGTTCGCGCAGGATGGGATGGTTGGTCCCCACAGTGGGCCCGTCGATGGGGCCCGGCAGGTTGCCCACGCGGCTGGCGACCACCAGCTTGGCACGGGGATAGGCCATGGCCTCGGGAGTGGCGGCCATGCCGGTGTCGCGGCGGAAGTCGCCGGAGCCGAAGGCCAGCCGGAAGGCGCCCTGGGCCTTGGCGATGTGGTTTGCTTCCTCGATGCCGACGGCCGACTCCACGAGCGGGATGACCGGGGTCTTGCCGTCCATGCGGTGGAAGCTTTCGGTGACCTGGTCGGCGGACTCGGTCTTGGCCAGCATGACGCCGAGCAGGCCGGGGGTGCCGCGGAGGCCGGCGAGGTCGTCAGCCCAGAAGCGGCTGGTCGCGTCGTTGATCCGGACCCAGGCGCTCCCGCCCGCGGTCAGCCAGTTCACGACGTTCTCGCGGGCCGCGTCCTTCTGGGACGGGTCCACGGCGTCTTCGATGTCGAGGATGATGGCGTCCGCCCGCGACTCTGCGGCCTGATCGAAAAGTTCCGTCTTCATTGCGTTGACCAGCAGCCACGAGCGGGCGATGTCGGCCGGGATGTTGCGCTGGGGCCGGACGGATCCGGCGATGGTGGTGGAAGTCATGTATCTACGCTAGCCGCACCAGGGCGGGTTCAGCGAAGCCGGCCGGTCGCATTCGGGTCCGATACGAGGAATATCACAACCGCCCCGGTCCGGCGGCGGCGCGCGAGTCGTCCCGCGGCGCGCAAAATGCCTGGCGCTACCGGAATTCCAGTAGCGCCAGGCATTTTGCGCGTCGCATGGCATTTTGCGCGTCGGAGCGCGGGCCGCGGCTAGGGGATGTTACTGCCCCGGGCCGTGATCCACATCCGGTACCATTCGGCCCGGGTCATCGCCGCGGCCACGTCGGCCGCTCCGGTGCAGGCCAGGATGCGGTCCGGATTGGCGGTGCCGATCACGGGCGAGATCCCGGCCGGGTGCTTCATGAGCCAGCCCAGGACAATCTCCTCGCCCGTCGTGTTGCGT